>JAISDK010000062.1 GCA_031264875.1 Prevotellaceae bacterium | reverse complement strand
GACAGGCGCTTGAATGTCATGAAAATCGAAGGCGTTAAATTCGAAACCGGCGTGACGGCAGGAAAAGATATTGAACCCGATAAACTTCTGGCCGCCTACGATGCCGTATGTATAGCAGTTGGCGCAGGCCAGCCGAGAGATTTACCCATCGAAGGCAGGCAACTGAAAGGAATACACTTTGCTTTGGAACTGTTACAGCAGCAAAACCGGATTGTTGCCGGTGCAACTGTTTCGGAATCTGCACGCCTGACGGCCAGAGGAAAAAATGTGCTGGTCATCGGCGGAGGCGATACCGGTTCCGACTGTGTTGGAACATCGGTACGACACAGGGCGGCGCTCGTTACACAGATTGAAATCATGCCCAAACCTCCGGAAACATGCAATCCCGATACACCATGGCCACTGTGGCCTAATGTACTGCGCACCTCAAGCTCTCATCTCGAAGGCTGTGAACGTCGCTGGAATCTTGCCAGCAAACGTTTTATCGGAGATTCCAGCGGCAATGTCACAGGCGTAGAAGTCGTTCATGTAGAATGGACAAAGTCGCCCGACGGCAGACTTGCGATGAAGGAAACGGATAAAACCGAAATTTTGAAAGCCGACATGATACTCCTGTCCATGGGTTTTGTTCATCCCGTACACGAAGGATTGCTCGACCGCTTGAAAGTAAAATACGACAACAGAGGGAATGTTGCAACAACAGCGCCATATTCCACATCCATCGATAAAATATTTGTTGCCGGAGATGCAATGACAGGAGCAAGTCTGGTTGTCAGGGCAATCGATTCGGGACGCAAGGCTGCCACAGCAATAGACAATTATCTGAATCGTAAGGTGTAGAACACTGTTTTTGTAAGCAAATGAAATATTGAAGCAGTTTGTTAAAATATTGAGCATTGCTCTTAGAAGCGTCAGTGTCGTCATTGTTGCTTCGTTGTTTTTGTGTCTTTTATCAATATATGTCAGTCCGGCAAAAATCTGGTTTCTCGCTTATTTCGGGCTTCTTTTTCAACTGTTTTCTCTTGTCAATGTGATAATGCTGATAATTTGGATTATTAGACGTAGAAGGACATTTATCATCTTGCACCTCATTGCTTTTATACCAAATCTTTTTTTATCGGGCTACTTTTTCAAACCTTTCGGCAGCATCAAGAACGTCGAAACAGACCGGGAAAATATCAAACTGCTGTCATACAACCTGCAGGGGTTCAGAATCCCTTACCAGAAAAATACTACGCAGGAAAAAATTGCAGAATTTATAAGCATGGAAAATCCGGATATAATTTGCTTACAGGAATTTTATACAAACGATAAAGTGACGGAAGAACTGTTCGCCTCACTGCTCGGAGAGTATCAATATCACGCTGTTTTTTATAGCGTTAAAAGAAAAAACAGCTCTTACGGCATAGTAACATTCAGCAGGTATCCAATAAAAATGACACTCGAAATTCCGTTTGAAAACACTGCAAATGCCGCAATGTACACCGACATCGACGTCGATGGAAAGATTATCAGGGTTTATAATGTTCATCTGCAATCAATAAAATTGAATATTAACAATTTGCTCTCGAAAAAAAACAACCGGATTAACGAAATCGAAGAGGTGTCTTCACGCCTGAAAACTGCATTTATCAAACGGGCGGGACAGGTGGACATTATGGCTAAACATATAGATGTTTCACCGTATAATGTAATAATTTGCGGTGACTTTAACGATACTCCGGCATCCTATACCTATAATAAATTAAAGGGTAACAGGACGGATTCCTTTTGCGAGGCAGGAAAAGGAATGTCTTCGACTTACAGATTATCGGTTGTCCCGTTTTTTCGTATTGATTATATCCTGCATGACAAAATCATAAAAACGCGGACTTATTCGATTCATCATATTGATTATTCCGATCATTATCCGATTTCTTCTATTGTGAATATTTCCGGCGTTTCAGCCGTGGAGTAAAGTTTTCAGTGTGATTATTCCTTAATAATGCGAATCAGTAATTAAAGCATTAAACAAACCCGGCGGTTAAAACTACCGGCCATATTTTATATTGGGCTAAAGCTCTTATTTGTCGCAAACGAAGGGCTTTAGCCCAATGTCGTCAAGTTAAGGATTGGAAGCCTACATGGCTCAACTCGATATGTGCCTCTCCAAAGCCTTGAAAGAGTGTAAACCGGTTATTTCATGCCATTTCAGGGCTATTGACTATAAAGTCTTAAAGACTTTATAGTCCCTAAAATTAAAATACTTTAACCCGGCGTAGCGGGGACTCTACGCCGAGCGGGATAATTCATTATCATATCCGGTTTTTGATTGCACTCAAAACTGTGCCGTGCATGATATAAATTATTCCACTGCTCTGTGTGGGATGATTCTATAGCATAGAGACGAAGATCCTCCGTGACTCGCCGGAGGCCACTTCCGCGCCTCGCCGGAAGTCATCTCCGCGCCTCGCCGGAGGTCATCTCCGCGCCTCGCCGGAGGTCATCTCCGCGCCTCGCCGGAGATGGTTCGTTAGGCCTATAGTGCTGTCATAGATCAACTTGGAGTTCGATGACAGAACAACCCTGCTTCGACGATTGAACAGTCGTTCCATGCAAGGCAAGAGTATCGTTG
>JAISDK010000061.1 GCA_031264875.1 Prevotellaceae bacterium | reverse complement strand
TGGCTTCGTCCAGCAAATTGATGATGTAGTTCAGACAGTCTTCCACTTTCGAGCGCGGTTGAAACAAATCTGCCGAGAGAGCGTCAAGCGCCACCGATTTGTCCATAATCACAATCGGTCCATAGTGTTGCAGAAGTATGAAGTGATAGTAAGCTTTCAGGAATTTTGCCTGGGCTTTGAAATCCCTTTTCTCCGTTTCGGTAATGTCCACCACATTATCAACATTGTCGATAAACACATTGGCGCTGCGGATAGCCTGATACATAGGTTCTCCGCCCATTGATCCCGTCCAGTGTCCCAGTAATGGGTTGTTGACGTTTTGCAAGCCTCGCATAATCCTTAATGGAACAAGCGCTCCTTCATCTTTTTCGAGATCGACCCGTCCCATCCATTCGTCGCCCAGTCCGTATTCAGATCGGTGAACATAGTAATCCATGGGCAAATAATAGTAAACTTTAGCCAGGGCTTCCAGAGCCATCTCTCTCCGCTCGAAATAATCGTCGAGCGTTATGGTATTATCGGGAACAATATCCAGATAATCGCTGCAGGATGAACTGTAGAACAGAACTGCTGCTAAAAACATTATTTTTATTATTCTTTTCATTTCTTTATTAATTTAAAATCATAGCATTAAAAATTCAACAACACGCCTATATTATATCTGCGATTGAGAGGATATCCCAGACCGTTGCCTTTCATTTCGGGGTCCCAGAGCTTGAAAGAACTTAAATAAAACAGGTTCTCCAGTGTTACATAGAAGCGTGCGCTATGCATAAAGAACTTTTTCACATTCGGGATATTGTAGCCTATTTCTACGGATTTCAGCCGAAGAAACGAACCTTCGCGAAGCCACCATGACGACTGCCTGTTATTATTTTGAAGCAGCGTACGGCTCGTTGACAGGCGAGGCCACAGGGCGTGAACGTCGGGATTGCTTTCGCTCCATGCATTTTGCGCTACTATGACCGGAGCGTTGCGGCGACCGGTAAAGGGGGCTATACCCTGTAGCTCTCCTTTATCATTATAGCTGCCGGGATCGATATAAAACGAAACACGGGCGCTGCCTTGAAAGAAAAACGAAAAGTCAAAATTCTGGTAGCCGGCTGACGCTCCGAATCCGTACTGTATTTCCGGAACGTCGGGAAAGCCCATGGGAATGCGGTCGTTGTCATTGACCACGCCATCATTGTTTACATCCAGGTATTTGATATCTCCTGCCTGATAAACTCCGTAAGCGACCTGCGAAGGCGAATTTTGGATTTCGAGTTCGTCCACAAAAAGCCGTTCGGCAACTAATCCCCACTGCTGGTTGCTGTGATGCCCGATTGCTTTCAAATATTCGTCGGGATAGTTTGGTTCGTCTTTTTCAAGAACTTTATTGGTGGCATAAGTGAAATTTCCCCGTCCGGTAATCCAGAAGTCTTTGTTGAACGAGTGCTTTACGTCAATGGAGGTTTCGAATCCCTGCGATTCAACTTTGCCCACATTACCGTGAATTTCTCTTTCAAAACCGCTTGTAGCGGGATAGTTTGAACGGGGCCAGTAGATCTTATTACGAATATCTTTATACAAATCTATTTGAAATTTCACCGACTCTTCTTTCAGCAATCCCAGTTCTATACCGAGATTGTACTTAGTCGATTCCTCCCAGCTGATATTCGGATTGGCATAACGGTTAACCGTGTATCCGTTATATACATTATTGAATGTTTCGCCCCATGTATAATAACCGCCGCCCTGGGAGATGTCCGAAAGATAGAAGAAACGTCCGGAGCGCTTTGCTATAGCGTCGTTACCTACTTTCCCGGCTGTGAATTTGAATTTCAGGAGGCTTACGGTATTTTTAAATGGTTCCCAGAATCCTTCATTCGACGCCAGCCAGCCCACGCCTATGGACGGAAAGAATCCGAAACGCTTGCTGCCCGTGAACTTTTCCGAACCGTTATAGCCGTATGCTCCTTCTATAAAATATCGAGTATCGTAATCGTAAGTGATACGTCCCGAATTGCCGAGGTTTCTTTCGGGCAGGGTTTCGTATATGCTTGTGTTGTCGCCGCTGGTGAGTATGGTTTCTTCGGCTGTCGCCACAGTCATTAAGCCGACAGAGTGTTTGCCGAACTCCCGCGACCAGTTCAGACGCGCTTCGAAATAGTAATGAGCATTACCGTCGCGTTTCGGATCGACGTTGCCAAGCTTATCGTGCAGATTATACGGGTTCAGGTTATATAAGGTATAATCGCCCGTCACCTGATTGTATGTTTCCACCGTGTAATAGAAAGGCGAATATACTCTGGCTCCCTCGGTTTTACTCCATGTGCTTACCGAGGCTTTAGCCTGAAGTTTCAATCCTTCCGTAATAAAGTCAAGATCCTGCAACAATGTAGCCTGAGCCGAAATGTTACTTTCGTCTCTCGTATTATAGCCGCGCACCATTTCGGCGTATGGATTGCCTTTCAGGATGTTACCCTCAATAGGGGTATTCCCGAAAAGAGTGTGCTTTATAAACTGATGCGCCGGATCAGGCTCATATACCGCAGGAAAATCAACAGGATTGGCGTCCATTACCATTTTAAATATGTCGTCCGCCGATTTACTTGGACCGTTATATTTTTCGAAACGTCCATGTATTCTGGTATCCAGAGTGCTGCTCGGACCAAGTTTGAATATCACATTCGAGCGGATATGAAAACGGTTGATGCTGATGTTGCTGTTAAAATTGTTCAGCGGAGCGACTTTCAGCAGTCCCGCTTCGTGGTCGAATCCTCCCGCTACATAGTAAGTCGCCACCTTGCCTCCGCCCGATACGTTGACGTTGGCTTTTTCGTTGACAACCGACTGGTTGAACATGGCGTCGTACCAGTTGACATTCGGGAAAATCATCGGATTGACGCCCATTGCTGTGGACTGGATTTTCTGTTCGTCGTAATAGAATCCCAACTCAGGGTCGCGCGATTGCCGCGCCTGGTTGTAAATCCGCATGTAGTCAACGCCGTCGAGCAGTTCGAGCATTTTTGTCGGAGTAGCGACATTGACGTCAAATCTTGCGCTTACTTTCGTCGTTCCTTCCACTCCGGGTTTGGTGGTTATGGTGATGATCCCGTTAGCTCCGCGCGCTCCGTACAGCACTGTCGCCGAAGCGTCTTTCAATATCGAAAAACTTTCGATATCATCGGGTTGCATCCTCGCCAAATCGTCTGTAGAAGCTTCGAATCCGTCGATTAGAATCAGCGGGTCGCTTTTATAGCCGAAAGTAGTTACGCCTCTGATGAAGAACTGCGCATTGTCGGCTCCCGGTTCTCCCGTTGTCTGATAGGAGATGATTCCGGGAATTCGACCTGCAAAAGCGGTTGTGAGGTTCGACGAAGGCTGTTTCAGGTCGGCGACCCTCACAGTTTCGACGGACGAAATCACACTTTCTTTCTTTTGCTTACCAAAAGCGACAATAGTCACTTCTTCCAAATTTTCGGCTTCTTCCTGCATAATCGCAGTAATAACAGTCTTGTCGCCAGTCGCTTTAATCGTCTGGGTAATATAACCGACAAGCATAAATTCAAGGACGCTGCCCGAAGGTACGCCGTTCAGAATATAGTCGCCTTCGTCGTTAGTAGTGGCTCCGACGCTTGTACCCTGAATTCGTACAGCTGCTCCGGGCAGAGCGCTGCCGTCCTGATCAATCACTTTTCCCTTAATGTTGAGATTTTGTGCATGTAGTCCAACAGAGAGGAAAAACATGGGGAGCAATAGAAATATCGCTATTGACACCCCTCTTACAAATTTTTTACCTTTGTCCATTCTTTTATATTTTTTAATCAATTCAAATTCTATTTTTTTCACATATTCACCGGTTTAATGGTATTTCCAATTTTTTTTATTCGGTTTTATGTACTCATTCTATACTCGTTTTATACTTATTCTATACTCGTTCTGTACTCGTTCTGTACTGTGCCTGTAGTGTACCTGTACTGTGTCTGTACTCAATTTTTAGTTTTCAATTTTCAATTCATCAGAGCTTACATTACCGGGCAAGTCCGAAACCGTAACAGTAATCTTGTCTCCTTCGAGATTTTCGTTGTCTTGAGTAGCAGTGTATATCCACAAGGCGCTTACGCTGTTCACCGCCTCGCCTTCCTCGACTAAAGAGCCGTCAGAATTAACAATGCGGACTGTTATCGATTTTACCGCGAAATCATCTCTGGCGATAATCCGTATCTGGTCTCCCGCATTTCCGCAGTATCCCGAGACGTCGATATTTTCGATGTCCGGCGCATTAAAAAAATCTGCTACTGCAAGGTTAAAAGCCTTCTTTCCCTTTTTTGCGGCGACGGCTTTGTACCGTTCTCCTGTTTCCGGAGATTCAATGGCTATTTGGGCATACAGCACAGCCTGCTGAAAACGCTTGCGATGCGCCGCCTGTTTTTTCGATTCCGGCGTCCGGGATTTCCCTGGCGTCTGCGACACGATTGTCTGCCCGTCAACTTGGCGAAACACTAACAGGTCGCCGACTTTTCCGCTCAACCCGTACGTTACTACATTTTTCTTAGATTTTGCCATAATTTCATAAATTTAAATTAGTTTTAGATGTTGATATTGATAGATGTTATTATTGTAATCGTTTCATATTTAATATAATAAAAAGCCGCATCGCTATGGTACAATAGCGACGTAGCCAAATAAAAATTACGTGGCTTTCTGTCATTTTTTGAAGAAAGATAAAGCGTAACTCGCTGATTATCTCTCTCTCTCTCTCTCTCTCTCTCTCTCTCTCTCTCTCTCTCTCTCTCTCTCTCTGCAAAAATCGTGCCAAAGTATTCAAATACAGGGCTTACCGGAAAATTATTTCCAGTTTTTTTGAACCCGCGATGTGAGATAATACAAACCATAAAAAAATACTTTAACTTTTATACATACAATTTTTTTCACAAAACGTGGCAAAGGTAAAAATAATTTTCATACGATGAACAAAATAATGAAAAAAAGTGTTAGATGAAATTTTATCTAATTGTAATTCTTGCGATTAATATCTTAACAAAATTTATGAAATTTTTAGAATTGCATATTTTTTTTCAATGAATGCGCGTATATTTTGAAAAATATGTATCTTTACACCTTGAATTTTGAGGACATAATAAAGATGAAAGGGAAGAATAAGACATCGAAAAAGACGGATAAAGAAGTTTTTATGAATCTGAAGACGGATTTTGGATTCAAAAAAATCTTCGGCAATAAAACGCTGTTGATCGCATTCTTGAAAACAATACTGTTCGAAGATATTACGGAAATAGAATATCTTCCGGCAGAACAGTTGGGTTATGTGAAAGAAAATCGAAAGGCGGTATATGATGTTTACTGCACGACTTCAAGCGGAAAACGGTTCATTGTAGAGATGCAAGCTTCGTCGCAGCCAAATTTTGCCGAAAGGATGCTGTTTTACATGAGTTATCCGATAATTAGTCAGGCTCCGAAAGGAAAGGTAAAAAAGACGGACAGCGATGGTAAAGAGGTAAAAAAGGTATGGGACTATTCCATCGAGGGAGTATATATGATAGGTATTCTCAATTTCACTCTGTTTCCGGAAAAGGAAGCCAAAAATATTGTTGTCGAACATATAAAATTAGTACGGCAAAAAACCAATATCGTATTTACCGACAAGCTGGAATTTGTGACAATAGAACTGCCTAAATTCCGGAAAAGGAAGAAAAATCTGCTCAGTTTACAGGACAAATGGTTGTATTCCCTGAAAAACATGGAGAAACTGCCCGAATGTCCAAAAGAGTTTGATGACGAAATACTCAGAGAATTATATGAAAATGCAAAAATAAACAATTTAACAGGAGAAGAAATGGAAGCATACAGTAAAAGTGTAATGGATTATGACGATGTAATTCTTGCCGTAGATTATGCAAAAGAATTGGGCAAAAAAGAAGGTAAAAAAGAAGGCAAGAGAGAAGGTAAGAGAGAAGGTATTGAAATAGGTAAAAAACAAGGTATTGAAAAAGGCGAAAAGCAAGGTATTGAAATAGGTAAAATAGAAGAGCGGATTAATTTTGTTCAACGTTGTCATAAAAATGGCATAGGCATTGAACAGATTATCAATCTTACGGGACTTGCAGAGGAACAAGTATTTGCCATTTTAGCCATGTTGTAAATAAGTCGCAAGCCTTTCGACGTTTATCAATGGAGGATCAAGACAAGCGTAAGAATTGCTAATATTTTTGCTTATCGAAAACAATATTTCTCATAGCGACTTAAAGCAATATTTAGCTGTTATTTTCAAAAAATTTGGAAGATTCAAAAAATAATCCATATCTTTGCACCCCCATTTTTATGGGTTAGGATCATATATAAACAGGTATTAATTAATAAAGAAAAAGAAGGTAAA
>JAISDK010000038.1 GCA_031264875.1 Prevotellaceae bacterium | reverse complement strand
TTTACACTCTTTCAAGGCTTGGGAGAGGTATATATCGAGTTGTGCCATGTGGGCTTCCAATCCTTAACTTGACGACATTGGGTGACGCACAATGTCGTCAACTTAAGAATTGACGCCGTACGGCGTCTAATTTGGATAACCCGTGCAAGCGAAGCGCAACTCGGGGTAGAGTCGTGATGCATCACGTCTCTACAACACAACTCCGCAAGAAGTTGAACTGCTTCACAGTTCCGATAGAGAGGAGGCATTGATACCCCGAGCTGCGCTTCGTTTGCACGAGGTTATCAATTTTAGACGCCGTATGGCGTCTAATTGCTACAATGAATCAATGCACAAAAACGCCCAACGCTAATGCTTTCACCTTCAATTGACGGCATAGGGTGACGCATTGATGAAGTCAGGAAGAGCATTCGATACTTGCATAAACTACTTATCAATAGGGTGTAGGACAATTGGAAAATATACTTAATTCATTTTACTGTTAAAAATTCCCATGCGGGCAAAACGTCTATGCGTTTTCCGCCGTACATAAACGCATCGCGCTGATCAAAAGTGATTATAACGCCATTGTCGGTTTTAAAGAAGTCCATAGCCTCTGTCAGTCCGCGTATTTCGCGCTCACGGTTTTCGGGCGTAAGTTCGTATGCAACCTGCAAGAGCTGTTCCGGTTTTTCATTTTTCATTACCGCAAAGTCACATTCGGCACGGTTGCGGTTAAAGTAAAATATCTCCCTGTATTTTCTTCTTAGATGCAGATACACGGTATTTTCCAGAAAATGTCCTGCATTTTTTGAAAAGTTGAAACCGAGATTTTGAGATATTCCGGTATCTATGGAATAGATTTTTTTGGGGTTGCGAATCTGCGCCTTGACCGAATAATCGAACTGCGGGACAAAATCAATCAGATATGCCTCCGTGAGATACGAGAAATATTCGAGTATGGTAGAAGACGCCCTTATTCCGAACAGGTTAATCAACTTGTTAGCAGAAACAGGATTGCCGATATTGCTCATTAAAAACAAAGTCAGTTTCCGCAGTGAATCGACGTCTTTAACCGTATGCCTTACCGCTATATCCTTTATCAGAATATCATCAACCAGCGTGGTCAGCAAAATGCTTTGACCGGTTTTCGCAAATTCCGGCACGCCGCCCGTGAACATATATTCGTACAGCGAATCAGCATTGGCAGACAGGTTTTTGAGTGTCAAAAACTCGCTGAACGAAAACGGGAACAATTCAATGGAAATATGCCTGCCCGTTAAATGCGTGCCAAAGTCGGAACTCAAAAGCATGGCGTTTGAGCCGGTAATAAAAACACGGTAGTCCTCACGCAGCAGTTGGTTTACAAAAATCTCCCAGCCTTTAATTAGCTGCAGTTCATCGAAAAAAAGCGTTTTAATTTCGCGTTTTTCAATTTCGGCAAGCAGCATAACGAGATCGTCCTGTTCAATATTCGCAAGGCGGATGTCCTCAAAATTCAGAAACAGGATATCGGTAAAATTCTTCTGCATAAGCTGTAAAAGCAGAGTACTTTTCCCGCAACGGCGCAATCCTGTGATGATAGTTGCAAAACCGTTCAAAACCGGCACATCCGGCAAACTTTCGCGCGGCACGCCGCTGTCCTTACTCAGAAATACCCGTTGTTGAGCATCTATTATCAATGATATTCGTTCCTGTGAAAACATAACTTATTTTTTGCCGCAAAGATAGCATATCTTTCGATGCTGTCGAAAGATATCTTTTGCTGGCATCAAAAGACATCTTTCGATGCCAGCAAAAGACTATTCGCACCGCCATATCGCACATGGCATAACTTTGTGAATACATCGGGATTAACTCCAGTCTTGCAAATGTCAAAAGTCATTGCCACGCGCACTGTTTTCCGCAGAAAGCAACCGTCAGAACGCCACAGTCAGTTTTCCGATAACATTCCGTCCGGCCTGCGGGAAAAACCCGTTTTCGATATAGTCCGGACTTCCGTCTGTAAATACGGCTCGATACACCCATGCCGACGAGATGTACTGTTTGTCGAAAACATTGTTGATCAAGCCCTGTAAACCGAAATCGATACCGTGCAGCTTAAATGAATAAGCGATTTTGAAATTGCACGTAAAGTAAGCATCCAGAGATCGCATGTCGCTTGAAGTATTGTCATAATACTGCTTACCCACATATTTTTCCGCAATCGTGAACGACAGTCTTTTGACCGGTTCATATCGCAGCATGGCATTGCCTGTGATATCGGGAGAGAAAGAGATACTGGTTGTTCCAAGATTTTCGACAAGCTGGTCAGTCGGGTTCCAGTCCGGGTCATAGCGGTCAGTATAGGCAATGAAGTTCCTGATTCTGTTTCTGCTGAGAGTAACTCCGGCATCAAACCGCAAGGGAGAAAAAATCTGTACGCCACCCGACACTTCGATTCCCGCGCGGTAGCTGTCAGGCACATTATCCATAATCGGGTATCCCGTGCTGCTCAGTTTTCCGGACGACACCAGTTGGTCTTTGTAAACCATGCAGTATAAATTGACTCCGATGGTTGCGCTGCGTCCCTCAAGCCGATAGCCCAGTTCCGTGTCGTACAGTCTTTCGGATCGGGGAATCTCCGACGAGCCGTATTTGGCCGCGTCCTTGAAATCAGCCCGTGTGGGTTCCCTGTTGGCCACGGCAAACGAAGCGTAAGCCGAGTTTCGGTCGTTGAGACTGATGAAAATCCCCGCTTTGGGATTAAAGAAATTGAAGTAATGCGACTGGTCAAGCTCTGCCAGATCGTCGTCCACTCCGGTCATCACATATCCGATATGCCTGAACTGCAAATCGCCATAGACGCTTACCGTTCTGCTCGCCTGCCACACCGCCTTTGAATAGAGATTACAGTCGTTCTTGGCGCCGTTGTTTCTGTACCATTCGTTTCCCGGATCGGCGCCGTTATTGTATCGTGTCCACAGCGTTTTACCAAAATGGTCGCCGTCGTGCCGGTTCACCGCGCCACCGGTAGTCCACTGCAAAACATCGCTTTTGCAGTTAGCCGAAAACGTCAGTCCATAAAAATAATTGTCCATCCACTTCTGTCGAATCATATCGCTTCGGCTAACAGTAGTACCGTCAATTTCGATTTCCGGCAGTCCGTGTTCGGCCAGTTTTCTGTTCAGCCGGTATTCTTCGTAATAGCCGATTCCCCGCGTAAGATGCAGAGTAGCATGTGCCGTCCACAGTTTTCCGAACCGCTGGGCGAACTGCAGATGCCAGTGCGTTTGACTGTAATTGTCAGTATTGTCATAATACCTGACGTTGCCGTCGCTGTCGCGATATTCGCCCGAGGGATTGTATCGCCGGTTGATTCCGGGATTATAGTCGGATACCCCGGCCTCGAAGTACGGATATTTTTCAGCGTCGATGGCATATCCCGGCACACCGTTCCAGCTCAGTCCCGTATGCTCCTCGCCGTGAAGCACTGACAGTTTCACGAAAGTAGCGTCGCCCTGCCATGTTCCCGCCGCATACATCGACCGGTGCCTGGCCGCGCTGCGCTCGATATACCCGTCGGAACGCACATCCGAATACCGGGCGTCGAAACTGAATCCCCGTCCGACAGTTCCCGTGCCAAGACTGACGCTGTTGCGTAAAGTGCCGTACATGCCTGCCGACAAAGCTGTTTCGGCATACGGGCGCGTTGAAGTACGACCGGTCTGCATGTTCACCGTTGCCCCGAAAGCCGCGCCTCCGTTGGTCGATGTGCCTGCCCCGCGCTGTATCTGAATTGAACTGACGGAGGAGGCAAAGTCGGGCATATTCACCCAGAATACGGTCTGCGATTCCGCATCGTTCAGCGGAATGCCGTTTACCGTAACATTGATGCGGCTCGGATCTACGCCGCGGATACGAAACGCGGTGTTTCCCAGACCCAGCCCGCTTTCCGACGAGACTACGGTCGAAGGCGTCATCTCGATGATATACGGGATATCGACGCCAATATTGGCCTGCCGGATTTCGTTTCCGGTGACAACAGTCTGTGCAACCGGAGTTTTTCCCGATGCCCGTGTTGCAACGATTACCGTTTCGTCAAGACAGACAGTGTCGTGTTGGGCATAAGCCCAAATGCTTGCCGTTGCAAGCCCAAAGGTTAATAATACCTTTTTCATTGTACATTTTTTTTATGCCGGCACAACGTCTTTCTATCAAACATCGGTCATGTCGGCGGTTAAACAATAAAAAAGAGGCAGTCCTGAAAAAAAATAACTGTGAGAAATCTCTTTTCCTACGCCGGCATTATCCGGATCAGGTTTCGAGGGTATAATCTCAGCCTGCTTGCACAGGCACCCCTAAGAAGGTTCCGTATTGACCGAAACCGGGCGCAAAGGTAACTAATATTTATTACATCACTCATGTTACGCATGACATGTAATGTGCGCGGCATCGTTTTGTGTACCGTCGAAAACCAGCTTAACCCGCAGGGCTTGATTTCCATAACCGCGGGTCATCGACCCGCGGTTATGAAAATCCGGCTTTTCAAGCCACATGATGACATCTCACAAAAAGTAATGCGTAACATGAGATATTAACATTTACCGTTTTCTGGAAGGCCCAGAAGGGAGTTGGAGGCAGGTAATATGCGAACAAAAAGCAAAATATCGAAATTCGCGATTCTCCGATTAATTGTAAATATTCGCGATTAATTTATTTAGCATCCCTTAAGAAAGTACAGATTTCTCACCACCATACCTGTTTACCATCTTCGTACATAAAAATGCGTTCTTCAACGCCTCGGGTACAGTTGTGCAACAGAAACAGCGCGCCGACAGGACAGTTTTTAAAAGTGACATGCACATTATCGGCTACTTTTCGTCCCAGGGAACTCCATCCGTTACCATTCCAGTATTTCAGCGCATATTCGTCGCCATAAGTTACAATATTGCCGTCGGTGCGGGGCAGATACAGTATGCGGTCGATATTTACCGGCTCTCCGAAATCAAGTCCCACCCATGAATCCGATGCATCCGGAGAACTGAAAAAAGTCAGGGGGTCTCCGTCGAACACATGCGCTTTTGCATAATTTTCGTCCTCTGCCGGCGAGCCGATAACTTTTCCCTGTCCGGTAATGTTTTTCTCCTGCCGGATAAAATTCAGTTCCGCAACGCTGCAATGTCCTTTCGGCGCAGAGTAAAAACGCCAGTAGCGGTATTTGTTTTTCAGCGTATCAAGCAGTATCTCGCCCGCTTCCGTGGCGTATTCGCGAATGGTGTACAGTGTGAGCGCATCGCTGAAATCGGCCTTGTTTGCAGCCTGAATTTCAGCGCCGATAATCAGTTTGAAGACCCATGAGGTAAATCGGAAAACAGGAAATTTCCGGATGAGTTTCAATGTTTGCCGCTGTGATATGTCCGGAACAATCGGCTTTACTTCGCCAAGCGCCGTCAGTATAAACGGGGGAGCGACTGGTATAAGTTGCTGCTCTTCCGTCATGCACAGGGGCAAATAGACTGCGTCCCTGCCCATATTTTTAAATGTGACTTTACTGCCGTCTGTTTTACCCCAGTGTATCGGCTTCCAACGGTTGTCGTTGAATACGGACAAATATGCGTACTGTTCATGCTGCACGTCTAAATTGACGGTAATGTCATCCGTCTGTATATATTCATCCGTCACGTCAATAAAATGTATTTTGCGGAACAGTGAGGGAATGTTTTTTTCCGACAGGTTCAACTCCATAAGTTCCGGATTGATGGCATAACAGCGCCGGAATACTTTAGCCATGGGAACTCCGACACGGGAATTGTCCATGACGTCAAGTCCCTGAAACGGACGGTTTTTACCCGTATTGTCCAACAAGATGCACCATTCATGACCGAGATTGCGGTTGGGCCAGAAAGGCGTAAAGTCCGTCATTGCCGGAATGCCCTTTGCACGCAGTACTGACACATTGACAATGTTGCTGTCTTCGCAGTCTTTTTTTAACAGGGTGTGCATCAAACTGCGCATGCGTCTTATCGGATACTGACCGCGCACATCAATATATCTTTTGGGATTTAAGCGTATCAGTTCCTGCTGAACAGTGTGACATGCCCAGTACGCATAACGGGAATAATGCGCGCTGTATGGCAAATGAAACATGTCGCCGTAAACAGTGTCGGAGAAATATTCGCGCCAGTTGTCGAGCGTCTGATATTCGGAGGCTTTATATGGCAGCAGATATTCGCAAAACTCCTCAAAATTGAGATGCGCAGCCCATGTTCCGTTTTGCCAGCTGTCGAATGCGCGGTCGATATTGTCTATCAGATAAGAGGCAGTAATGATCTGCAAATCCTGAACAGAAGAGGACGTCTCCGAATATTTATCGACAATGGCTTTGTAAAGATCGGCAAGTTCCCCGTTGCCGAGTTCGGCGTGCAGGTTTACCGAATCTATTTCATCGTAATATTTTTCTACATACTCC
The DNA here is from genome assembly GCA_031264875.1 of Prevotellaceae bacterium. Taxonomy (GTDB): domain Bacteria; phylum Bacteroidota; class Bacteroidia; order Bacteroidales; family UBA932; genus JAIRLF01. Next base: position 2,538 of record JAISDK010000038.1, on the reverse strand, counting down.
TGATTGCGATACGAAACATGTCCGGGCATATTCTCAATAAGAAACTGTGCGGCTTTCAGTTTCAGCGGTTCGTTTTTGTAATGAAGCAGTACTTTTTCCAGTTCCGCACGATTGTTGCCGGACATTTTCAACACCTGTTCCAGCATGTCAGGCGATTTTGTGCAGCCTGCCGCCATGATTAGCAAAAATAATAATACACAATTTTTCATGACCGAATAATTTATAATGTTTTAAAAAATCTTTTCCATTGCCATTTGCCCGTGTCGCGGTTTTTTGATTTCCAGATGATAAATGCCTTGCCTACGATATGGTCTTCGGGCAGAAGTCCCCAGTATCGCGAATCGCGCGAATCCATTACATGGTCGCCTGCCATGAAATAGTAATTTTGCTGGAATACATATTCGCCTGCAGGCTGATTCGAGATGAAGACCTGTCCGTCCCTGACCTCAACCGGCTGCTGTGTTTCGTATTCGATGAGCTTGCGGTACAGGCGAATATTCATTGTATCCACAGCCACGGTGTCGTTTTCGCCCGGTATATACATCGGTCCGAAAGTTTTGATATTCCAGCCGTAAACCGTGTCGGGAAAACAGTTGTATATGTGCGGGGGAAAGTTTTCCGGCGGCGTTTTCGAGAGGTTTTTCTGGTTGGCATAGTATCCCAGTGTGTCGGGAAAATTCTTTATCCTGTATATTCCATTCTCAATATAAAAGGTATCGCCGGGAATGGCGACACAGCGTTTGGCATAGAATACATTAAAGTCCAGTTCCAGTTTATACCAGTTCGAATAGGGGTAATTGAATACTATGACCTCGTTGCGCCTTATTTTGCGGTAGCCTTTAAGGCGTTTCATGCTGAAATCCCCGTTTTTCAGGAAATCCCAGCTTTTGAATATCCGGGGGCCGGGTATCATCTTGTTTACAAAGATAAAATCGCCCGCCACAAGCGTGGGCGCCATAGACCAGCTCGGAATAAGAAACGAAGCCAACAAAAAAACTCTCATCGCCACCGCTAATATTATTGTGCATACCAGAAAAAGAAACCATCCGAGAATATTTATTAGAACCCGCTTGAGTGTCCATCTCTTCTTGTCTGAATCGGGATTTGCAGGATTAGATGATTTACAGGATTGCTGTACAGACTGTCTGCATTTAAGCAAAATTATCTTTATTTTATGCTGTAAACATTTTATTTTCATCATCTGTACTTTTTTAATATTCAATTTTTGCAAGCCATATTTCCGGGATCAAATATAATGATTATCTCTCGTGAATCTCCTGAAATCCATTATGAAGAAAAAATATCCTGTCCTCGTGTATCATTGTTCGCATAACATCTTTCAGACGCAATAAGGCTCTATGTGGAACTTTCAGTTTGGGATTATTGATATTCAGCTTGCCAACCGATTGCCATCCCATCCCGCTCCAGTAAAATACTTCGCAATTGTCGGTACGCGGAAAATATCGTATTTCGCCGATTTGTTTCGGCTCGCCGAAATCAAGACCAACCCATGCTCCAAAATCATTGTAAAATGTTGTCAAGTCTTCATCGAAAACATTATTGATATCCGTCAGTTCACTGTCTTTACTGTCCGGTCTCCGCATTCCTATTGGAACTCCCGAAAGTTTTTTCCCGTCAGCGCCGTATATCCCGATCTCGGAAATATTGCCGTAACTGCCTATATGGGAAGTATAACGGATATAACGAAATTTATCGGCGCTGTTCAGTTTCACCCTGCTGTAATTGAATCCGTCGGGTAATTTTTTTATGGTATGAAGCATTGTCGCATCCGAGAAATCGCTTTTGTTGGCGCCGTCGAACACTCCCATTAACATGCGGATTCTCCAAATATCTACAGTTCGCTGATTAAACAGTTTTATGTCGGACAGCGAAAGCGTGTCATGCAGCGCCGTGCCGGTCTCAAAAAAAAGCGCTTTCCCGACACTGTCAAGCCTGAACGGATTTCCTGCCGGAATTAGCATATCGTTTACATAATATGCCGGCAAATAAACTACTTTGCAGGACACACCGGGAAAGAGAACGTCCGTTTTATCCGGTTTTCCCCGCGCTCCAATTGCCCATCGCTTGTCTGCAGTCAGCATTGCAAGATAAACCTGTGCGCTTGAGGCTCCGGGGGGGCGCGGAATATTCACAGACGCCCTGACGTTGGCAAAATTCTGATATTCCAGCGATACGTCTTTAAAGTAACTGTCCCGGAATATTGGAGGAATTGCTGAAATATCTTCCGTAATATAATTTTGGACACCGAAAGTCCTTCTGTAAATTTTGGGCTGTGTGTCAGTTCCATTATGGGGATCTCCGGGAGCGCTTTCCGTCCCCACAAAGGAAATGTATTTGCCCGAACTGTCACGAACTGCATTCCACGCATGTCGCATGTTTACCAAGTATGGATACAGCGGAGTATAATCATGTGTAACGGGGATGCCGAGCGCACGCATGGCAAATATGGTTGCCGCCACCATGCCGTTGCAGTTGTTGCGTGTTGTGGCCATCAGCATGGAATAGCTCATGGGTATA
>JAISDK010000284.1 GCA_031264875.1 Prevotellaceae bacterium | reverse complement strand
TGCGATTTCAACCTCATTTTTACCTAATTTAAATAACAAAACTACCTCAGTAGCAATGAATCAGGATTATATTTCCTTGACCTCATTACCTCATTCTCTTAACTTGATGACATTGGTCTCCAGACTACGTCGTGTTAAAAGCAAGGCTCTGCCTTGCAAAGCCTCAAAAACAATAGTAGAGACGTGGCGCGCCACGTCTCTACTATTCAGGCAGTACCCTCATGTTAAATGTTTTGTATTCGGCGCTCATTTTATTTTCTTTATTCTGTTTCTGAATTTTGTATTTTACAAGGCTAGAGCCTTGCTTTTAACACGGCGTAGTCTGGAGACTACGCCGAGCCGGTATTTTACGCTTAAATTGACGACATTGAACGTTGCCCTGTGCTATTGATTATCGGGCTTTCAGCCCTTAGCCAAACGGTTATGTCCTTACAGAGTTGTTGAGAAGAGACGTACGGTACTCCGAACTGTGCTGTGTCTGTTTGGTGGAGTATCCATTTGAAACTTTGGAAGGAGTTTCAATATCAACGCAATTCACAAAACTGTCCCGTGCAAAGTATAATTGTTTTTCATACTTTTGCACGCGAACCGCATAAGCGGATAACGATATTTATAACCGTACAGTAATGACAGACAGTAAAAAAACACAGTCTCCCGGCGTTACGGCAGAGCAACATCCGCTGACGCCCTTCTATCCGGCAAATGCCCGGATACTGTTCCTGGGGAGTTTCCCGCCAAAACGGCAACGCTGGTCAATGGACTTTTTTTATCCCAATTATCAGAATGACATGTGGAGGATATTCGGGCTGGTCTTTTTCGATGACAGGAATCATTTCGTCGATGAGGTAGCCGGAACGTTCAGGAAAGAATCGATTATCGAGTTTCTTATATCGAGCCGCATAGCCATGTACGACATGGCGGAGGAAGTGATACGACACCGGGACAATGCCTCGGACAAAGATCTGGAAATTGTCCGTCCACTTGATATTGCCGGAGTTATAGCCCGGCTGCCCGATTTGAGCGCCATCGTTGCCACGGGACAGAAAGCTGCCGAGACGCTTGCCGAACAGCTGTGCGCCGCCGGTACGGAAACTGTCTGCCCTAAAGTCGGAAGCCACATTCCGTTCTCTATCCACGGTCGAAACATGCGCATTTACCGCATGCCGTCGTCATCGAGAGCCTATCCCCTGTCGCTGGAGCGAAAAGCCGCCATCTACGGCGACATGTTCAGTGAGATCGGTATTAAGGGATGAAAAATCAGCGATATGTAATGCGTGTCTTTCAGAGTGTCGAAATCAGTATAAGCTCCAAAAGTGACTTTACTTTGACAAAAACACAAAAAAAGAAATGTTACATGCCTTCAAATCACGAAAATCACAGTTCTGACAATTAGGTGACAAGCATATTTTGCAGATCAACAAAATTCAATACCTTTGCCTCCGATTTAATTATAAAATAAAACAGGAAACAGGTGTTTATAAGTTACATATCTTCTTTTGTTGTTGCGTTGCTACTAAGTTTTTTTTATTTAAGCTATGTAGCCTCCGGCATATTCGACCAGATCAGGAAAGAAATCAAAAAAGAAGCAAATGCAGAAATCACCGAAGAACGCTACAGCGCTGTTTCTATCGACAAGTCTTTTGTATTCGATTACGTAGCAGACATCCCCAGACCAAACCGGCAGACAGTTTTTTCGGGATTTGCCATTGATATTCCTATTATTGATAACAGTATCCCGCTACGAAAAAAATACTTGTCGGATTATTTTCTCCGTCCCCCTCCAAAGTCATTAGCAATTTAAATCGAATAATCCATACATGAATGGATTATTGCCGACCGGTCACATAGACCGGTCAGTAAAACAATTTGTTAAAAAATTTAATAACGAAATAAATGAATAAAAAGATAAATTCATATACATATATTATTATAGCATTATTATATCTGCTTCCGCAAATGGTGCGGGCACAGCAAAATGAAACGATTGTCCTTGACGAAGTTGTTGTTTCGTCGAAAGAAGGACAGGAACTGAAAAAGATACCGACATCGGTATCGATACTTTCATCAACACGGATTGAAAATGAAAGAATATCGGGTGTGAGAGGATTAAGCGCCTTTGTACCCAACCTGTTTATTCCCGACTATGGCTCGAAATACACATCGGCAATATACATACGCGGCGTAGGTTCGCGTTTGGGAAACTCGGCAATAGGGATGTATGTGGACAATGTTCCATATCTTGACAAAACCTCCTTCGATTTTGATTTCTTTGATATAAAACGGATTGAAGTCCTGCGAGGACCGCAGGGAACTTTATACGGACGCAATTCAATGGGCGGACTGATAAACATCTACACCCTTTCGCCATGGGACTATCAGGGAACAAGAGTGAAACTGTCGTCGGGAAACTATGGGCATATAAAAGCCCAACTCTCTCATTATGCAAAGTTAAGCGAAAAATTTGCCTTCTCCGTGGGCGGAAACTATTCGGCAACAGACGGCTGCTTTAAAAATCAAAATCCCGGTTATAATCCTGACTATTTCAATGCTGCCGGAATCATTATGTCTTCAGCTTATAAAAAGAACAGTGTAGAAGCAACACAGTCAGCTTCATTGCGGGCAAATGCAAGCTGGCGGCCTTCGGAAACATTTTCATTGAATTATGTAGGAAGTTACGAATATACCGACCAAAGCGGTTATGCTTACGGAAAATACGATTTCACTGCAAATCTGCCTGATACCATTAACTACAACGATGCAGCATATTACCGCAGGAATGTTTTGAACAACAGTCTGCGTTTTGAATATCAGGGCAAAAACTTCAAAATTGCATCTACGACAGGTCATCAGTTTTTAAAAGATTCGCTGCTTCTCGATCAGGATTTTACAGCGGCCTCAATGTTTACCCTGTTTCAATCCCAGAAACTGAATGCGGTCAATGAGGAAATCACAGTCCGTTCCAGCGGAAACAGTAATTTTCAATGGATTGGAGGCATCTCTGGCTTTTTCCAGAATCTAAACACGGGCAGTTTGGTAACATTCAGGGAAGACGGCGTCGCTTTCATTCAATACAACATAAACAATTCCGGGTTGCCTTTTCCACTAACAATAAACAATGAAACAATTCCGGTCATTGGAGAATATGTCACTAAAAATCACGGTTTAGCCGCATTTTTACAGCCCACTCTCAATAATTTTCTGATTAAGGGCTTGTCCATTTCCGCAGGCGTCCGTCTGGATTATGAACGTGCTTCTCTGGAACACTACACAAACAGCGTGTATGACTTTTCGATGCGGATGGGTACCAGCCTTATCAGCGGCACAAAAAGCGATACTGTTGCAGGTAATGAAAAGATGGATTTCACCCAGCTTTTACCGAAGTTTTCCGTCCGCTACGAAAACAGAGGAAATATTGTTTATGCTTCCGTATCAAAAGGATATAAGGCAGGAGGCTACAATCTGCAAATGTTTTCGGATTTGATAGAGACTAAAATGCGAACTACGCGTCCCGTTGAATTTGACATACAAAAATCGACATCATTCAAACCCGAATATAGCTGGAATTACGAAATCGGAGGACGTGCATCTCTGTGCAGTAACAGGATAAATTTAGGAATGACTCTGTTTCTTCTGGACATCAGAGACCAGCAAATTGCCGAATTTGCTCCCAACGGACAGGGCAGGATGATAAAAAATGCAGGCGAATCACAGAGTAAGGGAATTGAATTTGAAGCCGATATCCATCCGTTCAAATGTTTCAGAATCGGAATGAGCTATGGATATACCGAAAGTAAATTCACCGAATATCAGGAACAAATCGACGAAACTGCCGTTGTGGACTATTCCGGCAAGTATGTTCCATTCGTACCCGAACAGACTGTATCGCTGACTGTAGATTATGCTTTTCATTTCAAAAACACGTTTATCGACAGGCTACTGATAGGCGGCAAATATTCCGGAGCAGGCAAAATATACTGGACGGAAGCCAATGATGTGTCGCAAAAATTTTATTCTCTATTGAACGGAAGAATATCCGTGGAAAAAGAAAACCTTTCACTGGGTATTCGAGGCGAAAATCTATTGGATTCAAAATATACAACATTTTATTTCAAAACATTCGGCAATTCTTTCGGACAGTTGGGCAAACCTGTCCGTTTTGTCATAGACTTGAATGTGAAATTTTAAAAAAAAAAATTTGTCAGCTATAAGACCGCAATGCCTGCTGTTAGCATTGCGGTTTTTATATTTTTGCCTGTAATTACCGGTATATCATCCCTAACGGAATTCTGCCATTGCAGATATGCGATACATTCCGGAATCAAAAGTTAAAAATTATACGATACATCACAAAAGTCCCATTAAAGACGGCATACCGGTAGAAACTGTCCAAGGCGTACACCAGAACCCAGTTAGGGGTCGAATGTGATGACCGGTTCGTAATCCGATTGAGACTGTCACCGGAAGAAACAACTCCAGTATTCGCGCTTAGGTATATTTCAAATTACCGTTTTCGATGACTGTCGAACATTCAACTGGAAAATAAAACCGAAGGTCATTAATGTGGGCAATCCCCTGTAAATGCAACACAGCTCGGGGTAAGTATAAGCCTTAACAGGATTAACTGAAAAACGACAATTTAAAATACCGCAATTTCGTATCTAAATCAATCTTTATTCGATTTTACGTAAAAGAGAAATACATAAAACAGAATATCAGTACTATATCACTAACCATGAATTACTGTTTTCACGCAAAAATCTTAATTTAAGAATATTTAACATATATTAAGAAACATTAAGAAATCTAAGTAAAAAAACAGCCCTATCTTTGAAATCGAAAAAAAATGAATGGATTTTAAATATATGACGATATATAATTCTTAAATATAAATAGTTATACCATGCTGAATAAAATGGAAAATTATTATAAAAACATGAAATTCTCGGAGAGATTGAATGAATATAAGGAAAATATACTCGTTTGTTGTTGTTGTAACATTCTCGTGAAATATGTAGTGTCGTTTGTTATTTATTCTATAAAAATCAACTAAGAAATGAAACATAAGAAAAAATTAAAAATTAGCCGTGATGGTAAAGTAGTAATCGGAATAATCTTGCTGTCAATTGTAATAGTTCTTGTTCAGGTTCTGATTGGCGTAGTAGTGACATTACTTTATTATTATTGACATGCAGTCTGTACAAAAAACAAAAAGATATTCTATAGTGAATAATGTCATATAGAATACCCTTTTAGCTTTAATTAAAAAAGAAAGTAAAATCTATTTCAGAGATTTTCGTCTTTTCAATTCTTGTTCCAACATCATTAACTCCCTGGCAGTCTGGTTTGCTATGGCCGAATTTTCTTCAGCTCTTCGTACCAGATAGGGCAATACGTTCCTGACTTCACCGTAAGGCAGATATTTTGCAACATTGTACCCGGCTTTTGCAACGTTAAAACTCAGATTATCACTCATTCCGTACAGTTGAGCCATATAAATAGTAGGGAAATCGTTTGGTAATCCTTTGTTTTTCATATATTTCATAAGAGCAAGAATACTTTCGTCATTATGAGTGCCGCAAAAAACATGTATTCGGTCACAGTTTTCTACTGATATTCTAAGCGCCTCGTTAAAAGCATTATCGGTATCTCTTTTTGTAAGATATATCGGCGAAGGATAGCCTCCTTCCAATGCTCTTGCACGCTCTTTTTCCATATATGCGCCACGGACGTATTTTATACCTATAATTATATTGTGACGTTTTGAAAACTCTATCAAATATTGCAGATAATCAAGCCTGTCGTGGCGATACATCTGTAATGTGGTATATACGACTGCTGTTTTTTTATTGTATTTCAGCATCATATCTTCCGTAATGTTATCAATAGCCTTTTGGAACCAGTAGTCTTCGGCATCAATCATTATCGGCTTGCCGGCTTTAACGGCTTCTGTACAAAGAGTATCAATGCGTTGTACGAAATTGTTGTACGATACCTGCTCTTCCGAAGTCAAAGGTGTGTTAAAAGATACTTTTTTCAGGATGTCATGTGTTGTTAGTGCCGTGGGTTTGAATACACTGAAAGGGATAGCTGCATGCTTTCCCGAATTTATGACGGAGTGTTTCAATTCCTGAAATGTAGAATCTATTTCCGATTCTTCTTTTACAGCTTCAATTGAAAAGTCCAGAACAGATTTGACATTTTCCACAAACATTCTGTTCATTGCAGGAAAACATTCCTCAATTGCTTCTCCTCCAACAAAATGTCTGTATAACGTCGGTTTCACGGCCCAGGCGACTGGCAGCCGCATTTTTAAAGCTAAACTGCTCAGAAAGCCCAGAGAACGAACCGTAAATGGAGATTTTATTATTGAAAATAAGAAATAAGCGCTTTTAAGCTCTTTGTCAGTCTTTATTTTAAACGCTATTTCAATATTATTCAAATCAATCATTTATCAATCATTTTGAATTGATTAATGTTTCAAGTTTGTTTTTGAGATCCGCTCCTCTCAGATTTGTAGCAATCACTTTTCCTTCCTTGTCAAGCAAAACGGTGAAAGGAATGCTTTGAACCTTGTATTTTACAGTAGCATAGGAATCCCATCCTTTGAGATCCGACATTTGGGGCCATGTAATACCGTCGTCACTGATTCCCTTAATCCATGCATCCCTGTTGTTGTCCAGAGACACGCCTATGATTTCGAAATCTTTGTCTTTGTACTCTTTATACAGAGCTACAACGTTGGGATTTTCAGCACGGCACGGACCGCACCACGACGCCCAAAAATCCAGAAGAACATATTTTCCTTTACCGGCATAGTCGGATATGGAAATATCCTTGTCATCGGGAGTTTTCATTGTCATATCCCGAAACATTTCTCCTGCGGTTATTTCAGCGGCTTTCGCCCGGTCGAGTTCTTTTGATATTATTTTTCCAAATACACTGTTTTTTACATTTTCATCAAATGTTTCATAAATATTACTGATTGTTTCCGGACTTATATCCTGAGACATTGTGCTTACCAGCAGATATGCAGATAAAATGGTTCCGGGGTTTTCATCAAGAAACTTAATGGTTATCCGCAATATTTCTTTCGACAGCGCCTCGTATTTTTCCTCTAATTCAAATTGTAATTCCGGAGTCTGCTGCTGAGACTGGGCATATTGCATTAATTCTTGAAGTTTATTCTTAACCGGCTTTATTCTTTCGCCATATAAATTGAACAGGTCGTTTAGCTTGGTGCCTGTAACAACAGTCTGGCTCACATCGTCGGGTATATCAACGCTGATATTTCCGTTTTCGACAAAAACTATTGTAACCGGACTTCCATTAACAGTAAGCAATGCAATATATGAGGAATCTGCATTACCTTTAAGTTCAAATTTTTTATTGTGTATAACGGCAGAGTCGTATGATTTCTGATTTGACAGCTGCATGTACCACAGTAAATTTTCCAAATAAACCGTTTGTCCTTCCATGGAATCGGAAGAAATTTGTCCTGTTATTTTGTATAAATGTGCATTATTACATGCAAAAAACAATAAAAACACGAACACTGTTGAATATAATTTTCTCATTATTAAAAATATAATTTAATTAATACTGGTGTAAAGGTAATGTTTTTTTAATAATGCCTTTTTATTATAAAAAACCAGGAACTGTATAGAATAACAATTCATGTAAAACTATAAGGCAATTGCATAAATAACAATTTTTTACAAAGATAATTTGGATATTGAAAGAAATGAGATTAATTTTGCGGCGATTTTTTGATATGAAACGAATATTTGCCATATTAGTTGTTGCATTAGCAATTATCACATTGATGACCTCGGTTATTGTTCCGCATCATCATCATGGAAACGTGGTTTGTACTGTTACAAGTCACTGTGAACATGAATGTGGCAGCGGCTGTCGTGAGTGTGACGACGAAGAAGATTCTTCGGACTGTTTCCGGCATTGCCGTAATGATGGCGAAGACAAGTCGTTTCACGGTGACTGTGTTGCAAAAGCCACTTATGTCATTTCAGATCAAAGCGAAATAAAGTATAAAATCCGTTATTACTGCGGGAATAGTTATAATCTGCATTTTGTTCCCGTATTTTTATGTCTCACTAACTTATACAGTCCTGATGTAAAGTTTGTCTATTTGACGAAACACCGATACAGGAAAAAAGACTTTTTCCGCGAATCCGAAAACGGTAACTGTGCTAACGGTTTACGCGCTCCTCCATATTTCATAGCCTGATAATTTCGGGTGGTCTCAAAGCATTTTAATGCTTTCATTTCTTAATTAATAATCTGATAGAAAAACAGGAAAATCAGATTCAACACTATTTATATATTAAATATTATTACAATGAAAAAATATACGATTGGAATTATTATAATAGCAGCAATATTTTTACACGGCTGTAATTCCGGACACAAAGAACATGACCGTGCATCGAACAGCGCACACGAACACTGCGACGGCGACGGACACAATAACGAAACTGCTGGAGTGGAAGAACATTCCGACGAGATAAGTTTCACTAAAGAACAGGCCAATGCTACAGGGCTTGAAACTGAGCTTGTAACCGCAGGAGTATTCCAGCAGGTGATAAAGACAAGCGGACAGATACAGACGCCTCAGGGCGACGAGGCTGTCATTGTAGCAACATCAAACGGTGTTGTATCGTTTGTCAATCCTTCGATTACGGAAGGAGCGGCTGTCAGGGCGGGCGAAGCTATTGTCAGCATTTCGGCAAAGAATCTTCCGGAAGGCGACCCTGCCGTCAGGACTAAAATAGCGTACGAAACCGCATTGAAAGAATTTCAACGCGCTGAAGACCTGGTGAAAGACAGGATTATTTCCGCCAGGGAATACGAACAAACCCGTATGCGATACGAAACTGCCAGAACTGCATACGAGGCTCAGGCGTCGAGTATAACAGATAACGGCGTGAAAGTGACTTCTCCAATCAGTGGATATATCAAAAACCGCCTGATTAAACAGGGTGATTATGTTTCTGTAGGCCAGTCCATAGCAACCGTTTCCCAAAACCGGCGGCTGCAATTGAGGGCAGAAGTTTCCGAAAGTCATTTCAAGTATTTGAAAAGTATCAACGGCGCCAATTTCAAACCGGCATACGATGATACGGTTTACAGGCTGTCCGACCTGAACGGACGCCTGCTGTCATTCGGAAAAACTTCCGGAGGCGAATCGTTTTATATTCCCGTAATCTTCGAGTTCGACAATACGGACGGCATTATTCCCGGTTCATACATTGAGGTTTACCTGCTGTCTGTTCCGCAGAACGGCGTTATTTCCATTCCCGTGTCGGCGATAGTTGAGGAACAGGGACTGTATTTTGTATATCTTCAAGTGGATGAGGAGGGCTATAAAAAACGGGAGGTTACGCTTGGACAAAGCAACGGCGAGAGAATTATGGCGCTGTCGGGTCTGAATGTTGGTGACAGAGTGGTGACCCGCGGGGCTTATCAGGTTAAACTTGCGGCAGTTTCGCCGATGATGCCGGAAGGTCACAGTCATTAATATTATATACGGAATGTTATGTTAAACAAGATAATAAAGTTTTCGCTTAACAACCGTATGGTTGTGCTGGCGGCGGCGATACTGCTGATGCTGGCAGGTACATATACCGCTACCAATATGGAAGTTGATGTGTTTCCCGATTTGAACGCTCCGACAGTGGTAGTGATGACCGAAGCCAGGGGCATGGCTCCCGAAGAGGTGGAGCAGCTGGTGACTTTTCCGGTTGAAACGGCTGTAAATGGCGCTACTGACGTCCGGCGCGTGCGTTCGGCTTCGACTACCGGATTTTCGGTGGTATGGATTGAATTTAACTGGGGTACGGATATTTACCGCGCGCGGCAAATTATTTCCGAAAAACTGGCGGTGATAAAGGATGCTTTGCCGTCGAATGTTGGAACCCCGACTCTGGGACCGCAGTCGTCTATTCTGGGCGAACTGATTATAATCGGACTGACTGCCGATTCTACTTCGCTGCAAGATTTGCGCACACTGGCGGACTGGACTGTGCGTCCGCGCCTGCTTTCAACCGGAGGGGTTGCGCAGGTTGCCGTTATCGGAGGCGATATCAGGGAGTACCAGATACTGCTTAATCCAGAAAAGATGAAGCATTACGGAGTTGGACTTGACGAGGTAACCGACGCGGTGTCCGAAATGAACCGCAATGCTTCGGGCGGAGTGATATATGAATATGGCAACGAATATATTATACGCGGAATGCTTTCGACCGGCAAAGTGTCGGAACTGGGCAAGGCGGTTGTTAAAAGTGTTGGCGGCGGCGCTGTTCTGCTTGAGAATATTGCCGAGGTGAAGACCGGCAACAAGGCTCCTAAACTGGGTCTGGCGTCGAACGATACAAAGCCGGCGGTTTTGATGACTGTCAACAAGCAGCCCGCCGTCAGCACTATTGAACTGACAGAGAAGATCGACAGGTCTGTTGCCGAGCTGGCGCAGCTGCTTCCGGCTGACGTGAAGATATCGACCGACGTGTTCCGGCAGGCGCGCTTTATCAACAATTCGATAGACAATATTCAGAAGTCACTGTATGAAGGCGGTATTTTTGTGGTTATTATCCTGTTCGTCTTCCTTATGAATGTGCGGACGACTCTCATTTCGCTGGTCACTATTCCGCTTTCGCTGGTTTCGGCAATACTGGCGCTTAAGTTCATGGGATTGACCATAAACACTATGAGCCTGGGCGGCATGGCTATTGCCATCGGTTCGCTGGTTGATGATGCTATTGTGGATGTGGAAAACGTGTTCAAGCGGCTGCGTGAAAACAGGCAGAAGCCGGCGCCGGAACAGTCGGCATCGATTACCGTTATATTCGAGGCGTCGAAGGAGGTGCGCATGCCGATTTTGAGTTCAACACTTATTATAGTGGCAAGCTTTGTGCCGCTTTTCTTTCTTTCGGGCATGGAGGGGCGCATGCTGGCGCCGCTTGGAATTGCATTTATCGTTGCCCTGTTTGCCTCCACGCTTGTTGCTCTTACGCTTACACCCGTGCTGTGCAGTTATCTGCTGGGAAAGCCCCGCAGAAACGACCGTCCCGAAAAGGAACCCTGGATTGTTCGCATGCTAAAGAGCGTGTATGAAAAGGCGCTGCAATGGACTTTGAATCACTGGATACTGGCGCTTACTGTCACGGGTGGCGCAATTGCGGTGACTGCCGTGATGTTCTTTTCGCTTGGAAGGAGTTTTCTCCCGCCGTTCAATGAAGGTTCGTTTACCGTCAACGTCAGCGTCATGCCCGGAATATCTCTCGAGGAATCGGATATGACCGGACGTCTGGCGGAGGCCATTCTCCTGTCGATTCCCGAAATCCAGACCGTTGGACGCAAGACCGGACGCGCCGAGCTGGATGAACATGCACTGGGAGTGAACGTGTCGGAAATCGAGGCGCCTTTCGTACTCGACAAGCGCTCGAAGGACGAGCTGATGGCGGACATGCGCGAGAAGCTGAAGGTGATTCCGGGTGCAAATATCGAAATCGGACAGCCCATTTCTCATCGCATCGACCACATGCTGTCGGGTACAAAGGCGAATATTGCTATCAAGCTGTTCGGTACGGATTTGAACGTGATGTACACGCTGGGTAACCGGATAAAATCGGCTATCGCGGATGTGGAGGGCGTTGCCGATCTGAATGTGGAACAGCAGGTTGAGCGTCCGCAGCTTAAGATTGAGCCGAAGCGCGACATGCTGGCAAAATACGGCGTGACGCTTCCCGAGTTTGCCGAAATCATCAGCGTAATGCTGGCAGGGGAGGTTATTTCGCAGGTGTACGAGGGCAACCGCACGTTCGACCTGACTTTGAAGGTGAATGACGACAGCCGCTCTACCATCGAGCGGATTCGGAATCTGACGGTGGACGCTGGAGGCAGGAAGGTTCCGCTGGAAAATATTGCCCGCATTGTGTCGTCCACCGGCCCGAACACTATCAACCGGGAGAATGTGGCGCGCAAAATCGTGGTTTCGGCTAACGTGGCCGGACGCGACCTGCGCAGTGTGGTGAACGACATACGGAAGAGAATCGATACCGGAATACAGCTTCCCGATGGCTATCATGTGGAATACGGCGGGCAGTTTGAGAGCGAACAGGCGGCATCGCGTACGCTGCTCATCACTTCCATATTTTCCATTCTGGTGATATTCATGCTGCTGTACAACCAGTTTCGCAGCGTGCTGCAGTCGTCGGTCATACTGCTGAATCTCCCGCTGGCGCTCATCGGCGGAGTGTTTACGCTTGTTTTTTCAAACGGAGTGATCAGTATTCCGGCTATTATCGGATTTATTTCCCTTTTCGGCATCGCCACCCGCAACGGGATACTGCTTGTTGCGCGCTACAACGATTTGCGAAGCGAGGGACTGACGGTCACGGAAAGCGTTATGCACGGCTCGCTCGACCGGCTGAACCCGATTCTGATGACTGCCCTGAGTTCGGCGCTTGCGCTGATTCCTCTTGCTACGGGCGGCGAACTGCCCGGAAATGAAATTCAAAGCCCGATGGCAAAGGTGATTCTTGGCGGACTGCTGAGTTCCACTTTCCTGAACGGCTTTATTATACCTGTAATATATGTACTGATGAACAAGAAAAGCCAAAAAGACGGGATATGAAAAATTTATTGACAGCAATTGCCGTAACACTGTGCGGCGCCCTGTTTGCGCGGGGAAATATTGACAGTGTGCTGACTGCCGTTGAACGAAACAACACTGCCCTGAAAGCGGTTAGAGATGAACTCGATGCGCAGAAGCTAGAGAACAAAACCGGTATTTATCTTCCAAATCCCGAAGTCGAGTTCAACTATCTCTGGGGAAGACCCGGACTTATCGGCAACAGAAACGATATAGCAATACGTCAAACGTTTGATATTCCCACCGTCACGGGGATGAAGAAAAGGATGTCCGACAAGCGCAACGGCCTGCTCGAACTGCGCTACAGGGCTGAAAGGCTCGACGTGCTGTTTCAGGCACGGCAGCTATGCATCGATCTGATATACTACGGCGCTTTGAGACACGAGCTTGAGCAACGTCTGGAACATGCCGCGATTCTTGCCGGAGGGTATAAAAGCCGTCTCGAAAAAGGCGATGCAGCCATTCTGGAATACAATAAGGCTCAATTGAATCTGGCTACGGTGAAAGGCGAAATGGCCGGCGTGGAAACGGAACGGATGTCCGTAGTGGCGGAACTGAAACGATTGAACGGCGGTATTGACGTGCCGATTAACGGTTTGGAATACGGAGATGCGGCTTTGCCGGACAGTTTCGACGGGTGGTTTGAACGGGCAGAACAGTCTAATCCTGTGCTGGAGTATGTCCGACAGGAAGTAGAAATCGCTAAAAATCAGGTTTCACTGAACAGGGCAATGTCGCTGCCCGGCATATCCGCCGGGTTCATGCGCGAAAAGGTCACCGGAGAAGCCTACCAGGGCATTTCCGTCGGCGTTTCGATACCGCTCTGGGAAAACAAAAACAGGGTGAAACAGGCTAAGGCTGCTCTCAAAGCCAGCGAAACCAGACAGGCCGACAGCAGACTGCAATTCTACGAATATCTTAAAAACCTGTACGAAAAGGCTAAGAGTATGCAAATCGCCGTCGGGGAATACGAACAGGCGCTCTCGTCGCTCAACAGTACCGCCCTGCTGCAAAAGGCGCTCGAGGCCGGCGAAATTTCTCTGCTCGACTGTATAGTGGAATTGGGATTATACTATAATGCTGTAAATCTCAAGTTAAATGCTGAACGCGAGTTTCGGAAAGTATTCGCGGAACTATGGAAACTGGTTGAAAATTAATGATTAATGGACGATGCCCGACCTTTAACGGGGATACCATCGAAGGGTATTGAGAGGGGATTCCAAAAAAAATTGAAGCCTGATAATCAACGGCACAACGTATCGTGTCATTGATTATCGGGCTTCAATCTTTTAAAGATTTTGTAACTACTCAGGTACTATTTATAATTTTCATATAAGCCACTGCTCTCAAAACTGCGAATACATCCTGTCTGTTTTTGATAGTAGTATCAATAATAGAATGAATCCTGGTAAATCTGTCAGCACCTTTTCCCTCACTTAGAAGAGACTTTCATTTTGACATTTCGAATAACTCTCTCTCTCTCTCTCTCTATATATATATATATATATATCCCGATCCCTACGATGCAGAATGCAGACAGTATGCAACAGAAGTAGGACAAAATATTTGGAAACAGAGAGCTAACAGATTTTGAAAGGTATTTTTGTCTTGAGGGAATGACAGAAAAAAAACACAAACGGACAAAGTTTGTAACCCAAAACGTACCCCACTGCCGGGGTGCATGCAGACAGGGGTACAGAGTGTCCGAGACTGTCTGATTTTTGTCCGAAATTGTCTGATCTACAAAGGATTCAATTTAAAAAATATGTATTAATTTTGTAATTTGAAAACAGTATTATGCGAAGTACATTTAAAGTGCTCTTTTACTTGAAGAAAGACAAACAGAAAACAAACGGAATGATTCCTCTTTTTT
>JAISDK010000230.1 GCA_031264875.1 Prevotellaceae bacterium | reverse complement strand
TTGTTTTCAAAATCGGGATTCGACTGTTCTTTTTCCTTTTGCGGGTCAAATTTCTCCATAATATGCAATTCTGCTTTCTATTTCCGAAAAACTGTTTTCCTTTTCAAACCGGAATGTTTTAAATCCCAGCGCTTTTCCGGCAGATATATTGGCTTCGCTGTCGTCGATAAACAGTGTTTCCGCCGGATTGATTTTTGCCATCCTGATCATCGCGTGAAAAATCCCGGAATCGGGCTTCATGCAGCCCAGCTTGTACGACAAGTACAGTCCGTCAAAATAATAGTCGATAGGCTTTCCGGCAGGCGAGAATTTTTCCGACATAGCCCAACTCATCGTTATATCGTTAGTATTGCTCAACAGCAAGACTTTATATTTTTTACGAAGCTCCAGTATGCAGTCAAGCTTTTTTTGCTCGACAGGCATGATGAAATCAAACAGTCCACGGTCAATATCGCTGCCGGAGATATTCTTTCCCGCCAGCTTGCATATTTCCCTGTAAAAATCTGCTCTCGACATGCTTCCGTCCTCAATTTTACGGAATACGCCTTTTTGCCTGTACGGGTCGAGAAGTTCCTCGATACAGTCCACTCCCATTTCCTTAAATCTGCTGACGGCGGCCGGTCTGTTCAGCTCAACGATGACTCCTCCGAAGTCAAACACAATGTTTTTTATTTCATTCATTTTCCATGCTTTCTTCCTGTAGTTTCCGAACTAGTCTGTTGAGTTCTCTCATCTCGTTTACATTATTTATTATGCATCTAACATTTTTCGCCGGTATTTGTCCACTGGCGAGCGTTTTGTCATCGGAAATTGAAGCGTATGTCCACGGCGCTCCATTTGAAATACAGATCAGTCTGGTAACTAAGCCTGTTTCGCCCATAGCAAATGCAATTAAGTCAGTGTCGAAACGTTTTTCGTACAGTAAGGCTATTTTCGTCAAGTCGGACTGGTCCTTGGCAGTAGTCGCGATCTTAACGACGTCGGCGCCCTGTTTTATACAGGTATTGACGATATCGCACATTTCCGGCACTGAAGGCGTACTGTCAAAATTATGGTACGACACTATCAGGTAGCATTTGTTCAGCTTTGCCTCTTTTGCCACGGCCTGTATATAATCGTCGTCCGATTCCGTTTCGACGTCCACAAAAGCCGCTCCTGCATGAATGGCTTCTACAAGCCTCTCAATACGTTCGCTTTTGCTGTAAAAACCTTCCCGGCATGTTGCTACAAGCAGCTTGCCGCACGAAAATACCGATCTGATTTCGGGCAGTGTGATGCGTGACACATCCAGCCTTATTTCGGCAAACTTAATTTCATTCAGAGCCGCAAGGATAGCCTCGCAGCTCTGTTCGCCAATGGATACGCAAATCGGCTCCGGCAATATATCTATATTAATCATAATAATTGAGATTTAGAGTTTTCAATTCTCCGTTTCCGAAGGCTGTGCCACGATAAACGGTTTTCTGAACGTGATATTGTTGTTGCGTGAAACTTCCAGCTCCTCAAACATAAGCGCTTCGGGAACGATGTATGTGGCAAAATTCCCCAAACTGTGCGTAGTGTAAAAGAACTCGCGGTTCGAGGCGCCTGACATTCTTTTGTACGACCTGAGATTGAAATCGGGCAGCACAGCTCCTCTGAGCAGTTCTTCGCGTCCGTCGGCCACATATATCCGGTAAATGGATAAGGGTCTGTTGTTTTTGTAGCGACGCACTATGTAGGCGTAATCCAGATCCTCTTCTTTTGCTGCTGCCAGCAATTTCTTCTTCAAATCGTCGGGGCTGTACGTGTCGTTTGACGTGAAAAGGATATTTCCCGGAGTTATTTTCGGATTCATATAGTTGAGATTCATCCGCATGTGTCCGTTGCTGTGCTGGATTTTTTTTGTCGGAATACGTCCGTTGAGCATGTTTTTCAATACTCCGTTTTCGACCAGCGCCAGTTCCTTGTCGGGCACAACGCCTTCGGCATCAACAGGGTAATATCCATCCAGCTTTTTGCCCTTATACGTTTCTGTTCCTGACAGGGATTTGATTGTCAGGCTTCTCGACACAAGTTTTTTATCTTTCATCATTTCTGTATTGTTACCGCCCTGCCCTCCGGCAGATTTACGGTTTGCAATTAGAGTGGACTGAAAGAAATATGAATGTAGAGGTTCGGCAACCGCCATTCCTTCAAACAGTACGGGACCGGTGTAGGCTTCGGTTATAATCGGGGCGTTTTTCAATTCGATGAAATATTTCACAAACGTTTCGCAGGTATCAATAAAAGCCTGCAATGAAGGCATTTGTTCGAAAGTTCCGTGTTCGATATTCAGTTCGTCCGACAGTTCCTGCCCGTCTGTTGTGACTGTGTAAAGAGATACGTTTACGCTATAGTACGGGTCGGGAATCACGAGTTTGGTGTCTTCGGTGTTGCAGACGTAAACTACGTTATCCAAAATATTGATGCTGACGGAAGAGTTCAGGATTTCAGGGTACTTTTTCAGTATTTCCGACGATTTCCTTGCAAAATTTTCCCAGTAAGCCTTGTCCATGTTAATCTTGGGAGGCTCGATTATCATTGTAACAGGGTCTGTTTTCTCCAAATCGGGCAGGTTCAGTTCTTCCTCCTCCATGTTTTGCTGGGCAATGGTTGCGATTTTGGCTTCGTAGCTTTCGGCGGCATTTTTGTAAGTTCTGTCGAGGTCTTCCCAAATGGCTGTTGCTATTCCTCTTGTATCATCTTCTATGATAACGTTTCTCGGCGAATAGTTTTGACGGAAATTCGAGTTGTTTCTATCATAGTCGCCAACAAGTAAATTCGAAAGTCCTACTCTCTGCGTGTTTTCTATCAGCCGCGATATCGAGCCTTCCGATGCCGATACATACAACCGCTTCAAATCAAGAATGGTATAGTTGATGAAAAACGGGGGCTTGAGTTTGTCTATTTTCAATTCCGACCTGTTGCGGTCTGTTTCCGACTTGATTGCCGAAATAATAGCATTGTTCTGAGCCGACAGTATGCTGATGCACAATAAAAACGTTGCTGTCAAAAAGTTATATTTAAACTGTGTTTTCATTTCAAAATAGTTTTTTTTAAAATTCTTTAATCCTTATATATTTATGGTCTTTCCAGTATTGGAGGTTGATTCTGAGATTTAGCTTTCTTCTGTGTTTCAATCATTTTAATATACAGAGTCGGCGACACGCACGATACGGGAATAGATCCCGATTCGGCTCCACAGGCTCCGTTGAACACGCCATAGTCTTTGCCACAGGCTTCTACCTGCGAAAATATTGCCAGCGGCGTACCCACCAAATCTACTCCGCGAACAAGTTCGTCGGGGCGTCCGTCCACGTATATTTTGTAAACAATCAGTGGCGTTACATTGAATGCATTCGGCATATACCGTCCGGTAGAAGTAAAGCCGCCGGATACTTTATCAAACAGGTACGCATATTCTCTGTTCATGTTTTTTGCCTGTTCTACAAGCATTGCGCGCAGTTCGGCTTCGGATTTGGGGCTGTCGGTTTCGATAATCATGTTCGACTGCCGGGTGACGTTATCGAAATAAATCATTGCACGTCCGTGTCCGTTGGAGTTGGGAAAGTTTTCAATCGGCGTCCGGCTCATGAGGAAAGAGTTGAGTATCCCGTTCTTAACGACTTCGACTCTTTGACCGCGAATGCCTTCATCATCGAAAACATAACTTCCGTTCAGAGGCATATTCCGGTATTTTTTCAGTTTCGGGTCGAAAATTATGGAAATATCTTTCGGAAGAACAAGTTCTCCAACTTTTTTCTTGAATGTCTGAGCATCTGATTCCTGTTTCAATCTTGCACCTTCCACTCTGTGTCCGAATATTTCGTGAAAGAACACTCCTGCTGCTTCTGCCGTCATCAGCGCCGGACCCGAATAGGCTTCTGCTACAGAGGCCTTGCGTAAGGCCGACAGCTGTTCGCTCAATTCTTTTGCATCTTTCAGTATTTTAGCGTCGGAAGGCAGGTCTTTTACGTCTATTGCAAAGTAGGACAGGAAAAGAGGGAGCAACATTCCGTCGTCGGCAGTGGTGGATATGCTGATATGCAGGCGGTAGGCGTATTCGTTTTCTGCAATTTCCCTGCCTTCGGTATCGACAAAGTACTTTCTTACGAGTTCAAAATCGAGGTTCGCCATATTGCTCAGCACATCTTTGTTGTCGGAGAAAACTTCGGAGTATTTTTTCAGCTTTTTCTCCCATTCGGAAACGTCAAACTTAAAGTTTTTCAATGGTATGGGCGGTTCAAAATACTTTTCGGAACTGTCTTTTGTGAAATCGCCGGATTTGTCTTCGGAAGCAACTTTTACGGCAACATTGGCTTTTACGTTTTCAAACTGCTTGACAGCATCTTTATATGCCTGGTCTGTAGTTCTCCAGAGCGTTTTCTGTATTGCCGCAGGATTGTTGTCCAGCACCAGGGCATTGTTTGAATAGTCGTTGCTTCTGCCTCCGCCCTTGATTTCCCGTGTGTTGTCCATTTCATAATCGCCCACGCGAACGTCGATATTAAAAAGCCTCTGCTGCACAGGATTGCTGTTGTACAGCAGTTTGCCAAAAGAAGCTCTGACATTGTACACTTGCATGTCCTGCACTCTGTAGCTCACATAATATGCCGGAGTTGGACTGTCTTTCAGAACAGCATAGTTTCTGTTCAGCTCTGTTTTCAGGATGTCAATGAATTGATCCTGAGTAAATGCTGTTTGCGAAAACATGGCATACAGCAAAATTAATAGCGTTATTTTTTTCATATACAAATTCCCTATAAATTTTAGGCGACAAAGGTAGGTATTTTTTGAATATCCGGTGGAAAATAAAAATTTATAACTTACGTTACGCAGACACCCTGAATGCCAGTATTCAGACATCCCGAATGCCAGCATTCAGACACCCCGAATGCCGGCACTCGATACGTCTGAATGCCGACATTCAGACAAAGGCATTGCATCGCAAAATTTTTAACTCATGTTACGCAATCACATAGTTTCGACGATGTATGCGGCTTGTACACTAATGTGTATCACCGTAGCGCCAGCGTCGTATCCGATACAGGGCTGGAATCGTATTCGATGCATGAATATTGAAGCATACACCAGAGGCGAGTACAAGCTGATGTATGAGATTTATAATTGTGTAACATGAGTTTATAATTGTTATATGAAAAAAAAGCGCTTTGGATGAGTAATGCGACATTATTTACAGATAGACAGCAGTTCTTCCTTAGTTCCCTTGTGAACGTTTAAAGCTACTTTTGAGCGGATATTTTTAATTACGCCCTTGTCGCTGTACTGCCAGAAAAGCCAGTCCTTGCTCACTTTCGGAGTTGTTTTGGTGTAATGGGCTATCCAGAAATAATATCCTCGAAAATCCTTACCCGACAGATGTTTTTTATAAAAATTGGCGTTTGTGTAGATTATCGGTTTAACGTTATAGTGTTTTTCGATAAGTTTCAGCCAGTTTTTAATTCCTTCCTTCATGTTGGCGCTGCCGTATTTTCCAACCTCTTCGATATCGAGTACCGGCGGAAGATCGCCGGTTTTGAGCTTTACATGTTTGATAAAGTTGGCCGCCTGCAAAGCTGAATTTACGTTGGGTTTATAATAGTGGTATGCGCCTCTTATTATACTGTGTTTTTTAGTTTCGTCCCAGTTGTAATAAAAATATTTGTCAAGCAGGGATTTACCTTCCGTTGCCTTCACAAAGGCAAAAGTTATGCTAATACTGTCTTTCCCACTTTTGAAACCGGATACTTCTCCCCAGTTGATTCTTTCCTGATACCGTGAAACATCAATGCCATGAATGTCATAAACGGGAACTGAAATTCCGAAAGCATTCAAAACCTTTCCATTTCTCGCTGTCCCCGAAACAGTGGACAAAACTATCAATATAATTAACCAAACACGTTTCATTAATATGATTTAGTTGCATTAAATCAGCGCAAAGAAAATAATAATTAATTACCGAAATCTTGCTATTAACTTATTTTAACACATGATTGTTTGATGATATACTTAATATTGTGAACATATTCTGCGATATGATATTTTTATCAGTAAGTTAGAACAGTTATTCAAAAAATATGTGAACTCTCTTCGGTTACAATCATCATATTCGTCTAATATCCAAGTATTATCCTTATATAAACTTACTGTAAGTTCAAAATAATGTTAAAATCTGTTTACATAATGTGGATTAAAAACTTCCGGAACCGGGATACCGGGATTGAAAATTGAAAATTTCGCACAGTTCAGTACCTAAGATATGCTTTCATTGATAACTGTTTTTGAAGTTTTTTCCCTGCCACGTGTCCTTGATTTCGAGATTTTTTTCGAAAAGACAAAGTAACTGGTCATTGCGTAAAGAACACCATGCCGGCACAGCCAGAAATCTTGGCGGAACTTCTCCGGCAATACGTTCAACTACAATATCCGGTCTAAGTTTTTCGATTACTTTGGTCATGAAGTCAATATATTCCGGCACATCGAAGATATGAAAGTCGGAAGGACTGCGCATATATTCTTCTGTAATTCTTGTGTTTTTCAATAACTGTAACTGATGAAATTTGACGGAACCAATCGGAAGAGCGGATATAATATCCACTTCATCAAGCATGTCCTGCACCGTTTCACCCGGAAGTCCAAACATCAGGTGCACTCCGGTTATTATTCCCCGTGCCGCTGTTTCTTCGATTGCCCTGCACGAACACTCGAAACTGTGTTTACGGTTAATTCTCTTCAAAGTTCTGTCATAGCACGATTCTACTCCGTATTCCAGAACAATATGGTATTTCTGCGACAGTTCCGATAAATAATCAAGTTTATCGGAATCGACACAATCGGGACGTGTACCGATAACCAGACCAATCACACCCGGATATTCCAACGCTTCGGAATATATCATCTTCAATCGTTCCAGGGGAGCATACGTGTTTGAATATGCCTGAAAATAAGCAAGAAACTTGTCGGCACGACGATAACGCCGGGCATGAAACTCCACTCCTTCGGCAATTTGACCGGTAACAGATTTATGTGGCACACAATACGACGGGTTAAAACTGTTATTATCGCAATAGGTACATCCGCCTCTACCCAGCAATCCGTCTCTGTTGGGGCATGTAAAACCCGCATCAATAGAAACTTTCTGTACTCTTCCGCCAAACATTCTTTCGAAATATCCGGCATAACTGTTAAACCGCCTGCTGTCGCCCCAGGTATATATGTTGTCCATAAATATTTACTAACTCATGTTACGCAATCAAATAATTCCGACGATGTGTGCCGGCATGTACACGATCTCCGAGCCGGCATGTACACGACCTCCGAGCCGGCATGTACACGATCTCTGAGCCGGCATGTACACGATCTCTGAGCCGACTCGGACATGATCTCTGAGCCGGCTCGGACATGATCTCTGAGCCGGCTCGGACATGATCTCTGAGCCGGCTCGGACATACTGTAGATGTTCCACGATGCGCAGAAATCTTCCCGATGCAAACAGGAGA
>JAISDK010000224.1 GCA_031264875.1 Prevotellaceae bacterium | reverse complement strand
CGTTTAAAAACAACATTCTTTCTAAAGGAGGATCCGAAGATCCCATGAAACTGTACATTCAGTTCCGTAAACAGGAACCTTCAATTGAGGCTTTACTTGTGCGAAGCGGACTCCTTCCTAAAGTCAGGTCGATAGAATAAGCTTCCGGGTCGATATAAATCACAGCATATCTTCGTCGGCAAAGCTATAATACCTGTCATCTGCAATAATAATATGGTCAAGCAGCGGTATTCCGAAAAACAACAGCGCTTCCTTTATTTTTGCAGTGATGGACATGTCGTGCTTGCTGGGGGTCATGTTACCCGATGGATGATTGTGGACGGCAATGGCCGACGAGGCCAGACATTCGACAGCCGATTTGGCTATAAATTTCATATCGACTACCGTCTGATCGGTGCTTCCCATGCTTATTTTTACCTTGGCAATAACACTGTTGCTTTTGTTAAGGTACAGCATCCAAAATTCCTCGTAGGGCAAATCGGAGAGTAGGGGATAGAATATGCTTTGAATATCTTTCGACTGCATGATTTTTTCCCTTTCCTTTCTGTCGGAATCCTTTCTTCTTCGTCCCAGTTCCAGGGCGGCAGCGACCATTACAGCTCTTGCAGCGCCTATGCCCTTAAATTTTTGCAGGTCGCGGATGCTCATTTTTCCAAGCCTGTTCAAGTCGTTATCGACGCTGTTCAAAAGGTTTTTTGCCGAATCGACAGCTGTCATCTCCCGCGTGCCGCTTCCGAGGATTATTGCCACAAGTTCGGCGTCGCTCAGGGCGGATGCTCCCTTTTCGGTCATTTTTTCCCTCGGACGGTCTTCTTCTGCCCATGCTTTTATTGTAAGCCTTTTATTTTCTTCCATATAATCTTTTATTTCTTAAAATTGAAAGTATTTTTCGGGACAAAAGTATGGAAAATATGCAGCATGTTAAAAAAACATATAATTTTGCGTCCTGAAATTTAAAATTAATACATAAAAAAAAATAAAGTGTTATGGATTTTTTGAATAAGGTATTGTGGGGAAATTCTGTTGAGAACTGGGGGATTTCATTGCTGATTATAGCCGGAGCCATTGTTCTCAACAAGTTAATAGCGTTTCTGAATAAAAGGATCTTCAGAAAAATAGCGGCCAAAACCAGAGGCCCGTTTTACGATATACTGCTTGATGCTATGGAAAAGCCTGTGATGTTTGGAGTAATACTTGTTGCCATCTGGCTTGCGACAGCCCGACTGAATATGGACGCCGGCGTGCTCGACGCAATTAAAAAGGCATATCAGATACTTATAGTTATCAACGTTACATGGTTTGCTTCCAAGTTTTCGGGTTCGCTGATTTCGGAATACGGCAGCCGTATTCACAGCCGGCTGTTACCGCTGATAAAGCGCACGGTTCTGATTATTGTATGGGCTATAGGCATTGTGACGGCGCTGAACAATGTGGGGATCGCCATCACGTCAATTCTGGGAGTGCTGGGCGTCGGCGGAGTGTCCGTTGCTCTGGCTGCACAGGATACAATAAAAAACATTTTCGGAGGAATAACTATTTATACCGATGCGCCTTTCCGTCTTGGCGACGTTATACAGTTCGATTCTTACGAAGGTACTGTTCATGACATCGGTCTCCGGAGCACGCGAATCATTACCTACGAGCAGCGCATGGTGTCCGTGCCAAACTATAAGCTGATGGATGCTTCGGTTATCAATATCTCGGCAGAGCCGTCGAGACGCGTGGTTGTTGATCTGGGACTTACTTACGATACTTCGCCGCAGAAAATGAGGGAGGCTATCGACATTCTCAAGAAGCTGCCCCAAAATGTGGACGAAATTGAGGCGGATACGGTTGCCGTATTTTCCGGTTTCGGAGATTCCGCACTTATTGTTACCTATATATATTATATCAAAAAGAATCTGGATACAAGAGAATCGACATCGAAGGTCAATTTCGAGATTCTCAACCGCTTCAACGATGCAGGCCTGTGCTTTGCTTTCCCGACACGTACTGTTTACATGCAAGGGAATGGTTAGCGGCCGGTCATTATCCCGTTAATCATTGTTTTATATTTCCTTTGAGCATCCGTTCTGGCGAGCGCTTCGAAATGCCACCATTCGTTGGATATGCCTCGAAATCCGGATTTTTTCATCACTGACCTCAGCAGTTCCCTGTTTTTCACCTGTTCGAGGGTCAGTTCTCCGGAAGCGAGATATTTTGTCTCGTTGGCAGGCTCTGCCAGCGCGCCAAGGAAATCGACCGGCGTGCCCATGTCTATTTCCCTGCCGTTTTCGTCGAGAATACTCACATCGACAGCAACGCCGTAGGTGTGCATGCTTATTCGCTGCGGACTGGCGACGTATCTTTTCATCGGAGTGTCTTTCACACTGTTCCACATTATTTCCTGCGCCCATTGCGGACGGGCGGCGTCATAGACAATCAGCTTGCAGCCGGGGCAGACCTGCTTGAGATGCTTTTGCGCAGCTACAAGCATCTTTGCGGCTTCTGCCTGCAAGTATGCTTCGCGTAAGGATTTATACATTGTTTTGCCAACGAAGTTACTGTCGGTTGCATACAGCAGATGTACGGCTATGGAGCTGTCAAGGTCACGAATATCGACCAGGCCTGCGTCTTTCAGCTTCTGTGCTTCGGACGAAACAGTCATGCCGTTCTGCGAAAAGCAGATTCCATGACACAGAATCAAAATAGCCAGGATTTTACTTGGGATACACAAGTACGTGCTTATATACTTTTTCATCAATATTTGAATGTTTCAACATGTCGGACGCCTCGAAAATGTCCATGAGAGCGCCGTCATTGTATTTAATGATTATCGACTGCTTGTCGGGAGAATATGCCGTGTTGCTTACCGTGTCCGACACAACGAAATAGCCGGCTTCAATGTCGGTTAATCCGAACTTGCGTTTTACATACTGCCTTTTTTCCTCTGTCACGTCTTCGGAAAAAGGCGATGCGCTTAACTCGGCACGGGGCAGGATGCGGCATGTGAGCATTTTGCACAGCCGGGAAAGGATTTTGTCGGGGTGAGAGGTCCAGACCATGGCGGCGCTTTCGATATCTCCGTCGCAAAGCATGGCAAAATGATTGAGCGCTTCCGTGTTTTCGGGAACAAAGACGCTGATATCAACCGGATTGCTGAGAAAAAAGGAGAGCGGGGGCGAGGCAAACAGCTTTTCGCCGTTGCGGACGAGATACTTGGCTCTCCGGAGTATTTGCGTCAGTACGGTTTCGGCGGACAGCACGGTTTTGTGAAGATAAACCTGCCAGTACATCAGTCGCCGGGAAAGCAGAAACTTTTCGATGGAATAAATGCCCTTGGCCTCTACCACCAGCTCGTCGTTGTGAACATCGAGCATGCTGATGATGCGTTCAATGCCAATCATGCCTTCGACTACTCCCGAAAAAAAACTGTCGCGTCGCAGATAATCCAGCCTGTCAACGTCCAGCTGACCGCTTACCAGTTCGTTAAGGAAGCGTTTTTTGTATTTTTTCGAGAAAATTTCCGTTGCCAGATCCAGCTTCCCGCCAAATTCCATGTTCAGGTATTTCATGAAAATCATGGATATGGTTTCGTGCGGTATCTCTTCAACGATGCTCGATTCAAGGGTATGGCTGAACGGCCCGTGACCGATGTCGTGCAAAAGTATGGCCGCCAGAGCCATTTCCATCTCCCGACGGGTGACTTCATGACCTTTGCCCTTCAAGGTGTCAAGAGCGCGTCCCATCAGGTGCATCGCGCCAAGGGCATGTTGAAGTCTGTTATGGCAAGCGCCGGGGTAAACAAGATATGTTAGCCCAAGCTGTTTGATATTGCGTAAGCGCTGAAAGTAACGATGCTCGAGAAGCGAATAGAGAAAAGGAGACGAAACCGTGATAAACCCGTGTACCGGATCGTTGATAATTTTTACCTTATATTTTCTGTTCATTTCAAATTCAAAACCAATTTTTTTTCCGGCGCAAAAGTACAATTTTAATGAGTAACTCATGTTACGCAATCACACAGTTGCTCATAGCCGGACACATAATGGAGAATTGCGTAACATGAGTTAAGAACCCTCGCTCGGCGTAGTCTGGAGACCAATGTCGTCTGTCGTCAAGTTAAGGGCTGAAAGCCCGATAATCAATAGCATGGGGCAACGCCCTGTGTAGAAAATTCGCCCCCTCGCACGGCGTAGTCTCCAGACTACGTCGTGTTAAAAGCAAGGCTCTGCCTTGCAAAGCCCAAAAACAAACGTAAAGACGTGGCGCGCCACGTCTCCACTATTCATGCAGTACGCCTCATGTTAAATGTTTTGTATTCGGCGCTCATTTTATTTTCTTTATCCTGTTTCTGAATTTTGAATTTTGCAAGGCTAGAGCCTTGCTTTTAACACGACGTAGTCTGGAGACTACGCCGAGCGAAGGTAGATATGCTTAAATTGACGACATTGAGGTTCGCCCCTACATTGTGATATTATCAACTCATGTTACGCAGTACTTTTTGTGAGAACCTGAGTTCGGGATAAGAATAGCCCGTTAGGGCTTATATATTAATAGAAAAGATTTTCCACCCGTTAATGAATACCCGCGGTGTTCAACCCACTTACGGGTTGCGATGGGAGGGGAAGACTTTTTTCTATTGATATGGATGCCCTACGGGCAATAACTAACCGATTCGTAATGATTTATATCTTTTCTTATCCCGAACTCAGGTTTGCAATACAGAAGCCTTGCTTTTAACTCGACGTAGCGAAGACGCTACGACGAGCGGAGGTGAATGCTATTCGCCCTCCTACGTAGGAAGTGCAACAGCATCTATGTTGTGATATTATCGGTATTGTTGATAGCAGCAATCATTGCGATGAGGTAGGGGCGAATGGCATTCGCCCTAATATTCATAACTCCAGATGTGGGTAATGCTTTGTTATTTCGAAATAATCCGAGCTGAAAAATATTTATTTAGTTCAAAATTAACTCACAGCATATTTCGTTCTTCACTGTTTGAGCAAAGGATTTCCATAATTT
>JAISDK010000205.1 GCA_031264875.1 Prevotellaceae bacterium | reverse complement strand
CAAAGCAAAGCGCTCGAAACAACAGGGCTTTTCATTTTGAACGAAAACTTTTTCCCCGATTCCATTTCGAGAATTTCCTATTATGATGTGAAAACAGGAGTGACGCATAAAAATTATTTCTTCCAGAAAAATGGCAAGGAACTCGGATACGGAGCCAACGATCTGGCTATTTACGGGAGCAAGCTATATTGTGTAGTTGGTGGCGTTACGGAAGGACATATCGAGGTTATCAATCCTGAAACCGGAATATCAATAAAACGTGTAAGCGTCAAAAATGAAGATGGAACAAACAGTCAGCCCCGAAGTATAACTTTCCACGAAAACAAGGCGTACATAACTACATATTCACAGAAGGTTATCCGTCTGGATACCGCTTCACTGAATATCGACGGTACAGCAAACCTTAGTGGAACATACACGGAAGGTATTTGCCTGTACAATGACAATCTGTATGTCTGCAACTCCGGCTGGGGATCGGGAAACACTATTTCTGTGGTAAGTCTCAGCTCATTCACCGAAACGGGAACCATAACCGTACCTTCTAATCCCATGTCGATTAAGGCAACGGCTTCCGGTGAAATTTATTTTACTACTGCTGGATGGAGTATGGCAAGTCCTTCGAATCTTCATCTGCTGAATCCCGAACAGAAACAGGTTACCACATTGGATGTCAGAGCGTCGAAATTAGCCCTCACCAAAGATTTCATCTATGCTGTTGATTTCTTCTATGGGGACTATGCTGACCATATCAGCAAAATTAACCTGCAAACTAAGGAGGTGACAGACGTCAGCGACATGTTTGGAGATTATTATATGGTATATGACATATCCGTGAATCCGCTTAACGGCGATATTTATCTGACAGATCAGGGACAGAATGTTGTAGTGTTTGATAAGGACGGTAATGAGACGTTAAATTTGAAGACAGGCGTCAATATTACATCTAAGGTTGTTCCGGTAATCAGGTAAAACAATACCGTAATACCGGGAGTAAAAGAAAAATCCCGTAAAGTCTTTGCGTCTTTACGGGATTTTTTATTCTTCATCCTTTTTCCGGGTTCATTTCAATTTCTTTGATTTCACTTTCTCAAAATCACATTCATTGCCTGCTGTATTTTTTTAGCCTCACTTGCAGCCGCGCGTGCAAAATGTTCGGTCTTATCGGCATACAGTATTGCTCTTGACGAGTTTACCAGTAAACCGCACATGCTGTTCATTCCATATTTTGCCACATCTTCCAGACTGCCTCCCTGCGCTCCTATTCCGGGGACGAGCAGAAAATGGTCGGGAACAACGGTTCTGATTTTGGCAAGCATTTCCGCTTTAGTAGCTCCAACCACATACATTGTATTATCGACGCTGCCCCAGCCCTTCGATGTTTCTAAAACTTTTTCAAACAGATAATTGCCGTTGCCGTCTTCCATATATTGAAAATCGCTTGCCGACGGATTTGAAGTCAGGGCAAGCAGCACGCTCCATTTGCCGGGAAACCGCAAGAACGGCTCAACAGTGTCTTTTCCCATATATGGAGAAAGGGTTACTGCGTCGAAATCAAGTGTTTCAAAAAAAGTCCTTGCATACATTTCCGAAGTATTGCCGATATCGCCTCTTTTGGCGTCGGCAATAAGGAACACATCAGGATAGCTGTCACGTATGTATGCAACGGTTTTTTTTAATGAAAGCCATCCCTTTTCTCCGTTTGATTCGTAGAAGGCGAGGTTTGGCTTGTAGGCTACGGTGTAATCGACTGTTGCATCAATTATTTCCCTGTTGAAAGAGAATACGGGATCGGGTTCGGAGAGCATACATTCCGGCAGTTTTCCGATGTCGGTATCCAGCCCTGTGCATAGAAAGCTTCTTTTCTTTTTGATCTGTTCAAATATCTCTTTAGATGTCATTTAACAAGTCCCTTTCCTGTTTTGAGGAGCAAATTATTCGTTTCGAAATATTCGACCAGCTTGTCAAGTACGCCGTTTACAAATACACAGCTGCTTGATGTGCTGTAAAATCTGGCCAGGTCAATATATTCGTCCAGAGTGACTTTCACAGGAATATCCGGAAATTCGATTAATTCGGAGATTGCAATAATCAGTATTAAAATGTCCATTATAGCAATTCTTTCAACATCCCAGTTGGGAGTATGTTCGTCTATCAGGGCATTGTATCTGTCATAATTTGAAACGGCATGCCTGAGCAGACGTTCGGCAAACTGCTCGTCATCACTGTTTTTATATAATGGCATCAGCGAAAACTGCCTGTCTTCCCTTATGGAATTGACCGTCTTGATAATGTTGCTGATGACAAATTCAGGTTCATCCGTCCAAAAGATACTTTGTTCTTCGAGTAACGAATACAGGTCGTCAAAATCCTCAAATTCGTTGCAGAGAATATCAATAATCAACTGTTTGTCCTGTTTGAAAGAAGTTTCCGGATCGGACATGTATTTCAGAAAATAGTCTTTTCCGGAGATGTTGCCATACATTTTGGTAACAACGCTTGTAGCTTCAACCAGAATAGCGGAATTTTTGTTTGAAAAGCTCTGCAACTCCCTGTTTTCCGTAATTTGCTTAATAAGTTTATTATTGATAAACCGCATGTTGGGATTTTTTTCATCGTCGGTTGGCAGAAATTTTTGCTTGCCTATTTCTATCCGGTTTTGAGCATGTTCCTGTAATAAAGGGAGGAAACAAAATAAGTATTTGTATTGCTCGTAAGTTTTGCTAATGCTTAATCTCAGTTCTTTTTCTACAGCAGGTAAAAAGTTTTTTTCTCCTATAACGTACCCGTAAAATTCTTTCAAAACTTTGATTCTAAGTAATCTCCTACTAATCATTTGTA
>JAISDK010000199.1 GCA_031264875.1 Prevotellaceae bacterium | reverse complement strand
CATTTGATTTTAGACACTTTGCCATTTCATCAATCAACTTATTTCCATATTTGGCTCTGTCTTGACCATTTTGAAGGTATTACTTTTTTCTTCGACTAAACTGACCTTCGCCTGAAGGCGAAGGGTTTACTGTCAGCTAAAGCCGACTAAAGGCTTGCGCATCCCCAATTGTGCAATTATTGTAGGGGCAAGGCATGCCTTGCCCCTACGCCCCTACCCTCTACATTAGGGTATGTGATTATCGGTTTCACAGATACGGTATATAGAGACATCCAATGCTCTTTTTAACTAAAGTCTTCGCCTAAAGGCGAGGGATTTCCCCCGGAAAGGAGACACGATGAATCGGAGAGCAACTACTTTCCGCGCGAAGTATAACAATTGGATTTTGTATGTATTACATAATGATTCATCAGTTTTCGTACAGACGCTGTTTATGTTATTTATCAGAAAACCGTATATTTGGCGCGCAAACGACAAACGCCTTTCTGCCATAACAAACGGAAAGACACAGCATTTAGAGTACGGCGGAGGGAGAAGTAATTTGTCGAAAACGGTCTTTGAAAACGGAAAAACATAATCGACAGGATATTCAGCACAGAACACCACAAAAGCTACAAGTGCAACACTCTCTGTCGAACCGTTCATAAAAGCCGCAGCAAAGGCAGTTGATAACTAATTATTCTTAAAAACGTAATAAAATGAAGCATTTATTTAGTACTGTGATATTTTTCACAGTTATTTTTGGCCCCATGCGGGCGCAGGTTCAATTACATGTTTCACCGGCAGGCAACGATTCCAATGCCGGCACAGAGCAGGCTCCTTTCCAGACAGTGGAAAAAGCCCGAACCGAAGCATACAAATCAAAAGGAGACGTTACCATCTTCCTTCACGGGGCGACTTACCGTCTTTCTGCTCCTCTTGTTTTCACTCCAAAAGATGGAAACGCAGCTGGCAAATCACTGACTGTACGTTCATATCCGGGCGAAAAAGTGGTTATCAGCGGAGGCATGATTCTCGAAAATCTGCAATGGCAACCGTATAAAAACGGCATTATGCAAACGCAGATACAGGGCAAGCCGGTGATGGACATGCTGCTTGTCAACGGCGAAATCCGGCATCAGGCGCGTTATCCGAACTATGACCCGAACGCCATCCGTTTCAACGGCACAGCGCCCGATGTCATCGCCCAGGAAAGAGTAAAGAAATGGAAAAACCCCGCCGGCGGATACATCCATGTAATGCACGACCATGACTGGGGCGATTTCCATTACCGGATTACCGGAAAGGACAAGCAAAGCGGGAAGCCCTCCAGTAAAAGCGGTATTCTCAACATGACAGGCGGACATCAAAACAATCGTCCGTCGGAATGGCACAAGTCTAACCGCATGGTCGAAAACATCTTCGAGGAACTTGACGCTCCCGGCGAATGGTTTTATGACGGAGATAAATCCACGCTTTACTACTATCCGCAGGAAGGCGAAGACGTGAAGACAGCGGTTTTCGAAAGTCCGCAAATCAAGCACCTTATCGAAATCCGCGGAAGCGAAACCAATCCCGTAAGGAATATTACTTTCGAGGGACTGGAACTGACGCAGACTGTCCGCACTTTCATGGAGAAATACGAGCCTCTGCTGCGTTCGGACTGGACGATTTACCGTGGAGGCGCCATATTTTTCGAAGGCGCCGAAAACTGTTCGCTGAAAAACTGCAATATCCATAACATCGGTGGAAACGCCGTATTTTTCAGCAATTACAACCGCAACTGCGAAATCTCGGGTTCGCATTTGACACGCATAGGCGCAAGCGCGATTTGCTTCGTCGGCAATCCGGAAGCGGTGCGTTCTCCGAGCTTTCAGTACTCGCAGTTTGTACCTTCAAAAGACATGGACAGGGCTGCCGGACCGAAAACAAACAACTATCCTGCATATTGCCGGGTACACGACAATCTTATTCACAAAATCGGACTGTACGAAAAACAGATTACCGGCGTGGAACTCTCGATGTGCCGCGACATCACGCTCAGCCACAACAGTATTTACGACACTCCCCGCGCCGGAATCAATATCAGCGAAGGTACATGGGGCGGACATGTTCTCGAATTTAACGACGTGTTCAACACCGTCAAGGAAACCGGCGACCATGGCTCGTTTAACTCCTGGGGAAGAGACCGTTTCTGGTATCCGCGACGCGAGATTCTGGATTCGCTGCTGGTTGCCGACTATACCAAACTTATACTTGCCGACGCTATCGAAACTACGGTAATCAGAAACAACCGCTTCCGCTGCGACAGGGGATGGGATATCGACCTCGACGACGGCTCGACCAATTACCATATTTACAACAACCTCTGCCTGAACGGCGGATTGAAGCTCAGAGAAGGATTCTATCGCGTGGTAGAAAACAATATTCTTATTAACAGCACATTTCACCGTCATGTGTGGTTCAGGAACAATGGCAACGTTTTTACGCGCAACATCGTGATGACCCCCTACGAACAGACTGCCGGATTCGAGGGACGGGGCGCTCTGATTGACTGCAACATTTTTACCGACAGTCTTTCATATAAAAATGCCCGCGAAACCAAAACAGATTTCAATTCCATTGTTTCCAAACCGGAATTTGTAAATCCTGCCGCCGGCGATTTCAGTATATCCGCAAATTCGACGGACATCTTCCGCATGGGATTCCAGAATTTCAGAATGGACAACTTCGGCGTTGTATCCGACCGCTTAAAGGCGATTGCCGAACAGCCCGAAATGCCGATTCCCGTTTTTGCTGCCGACAGGATAGATTCCGAAACGCTTACCTGGGAATCGGTGAAGATAAAAAATCTGGAGACTTTGGGCGAACGGTCTGCCACCGGAATGGATTCGGAACGCGGGGTATATGTAGTTGCCGTAGGCGCTTATGGAAACGAATTGCGCGATTATCTGAAATCCAACGACGTGATTCTGGGGTTCGCCGGCAAACCGGTAAACTCACTCGACGATCTCTACAATGCCATCACCGGAGCCGACTTGAAAAAGCCTCAGCAAATGATTATTTACCGCAATCAAAAGGAAAATACGGTTACGATTCCCGGCGGAATTATCATGAGCAATGTGAAGTAAAGTAGAAAATCACTTGGAATGATAATGGCATTTATTGTATTGAAGGAAACAATAACCATTATTTTGATCATCATCATCAGCAGTGGACGGTACCGGAAGAAGAAGGCCTGTCCGTTAAAAAAAAAGCTGTCCGTTTTATGAAAACGGACAGCTTTTTTTTAATACATACTAACCCATGCCGGACATGACTGCCTTTTTATTTTTTCGGACTTAAATCCAGCAGTTCGACCTTACGAAATTCAACAGGATGGCTTTCGGACTGCAAAGCTATCCGTCCTTCCGTCAGCGGACCTTCGGGGATATTCGGTTTCGGATTGACGCTGCCTCCGCCGACAGTCATTTTTGTGTATGTCATCACGGTATCCCCTTCCATCACATGGTGTGCGATACTGTCGCCGAGAACGATCATTTCGAGAGTAACCCACTGGTCGCCATGATACGTTTTTGAGGTCGATTCGTAACAGTGACCTTTGTAAAGCTCTCCGTTAATGTGCACTTCCGTTCCCGGAGTGCAGACATTAGCTGTTCTGCGTTCACCCGTTCCGCTTCCGCCCAGCATCTGAGCTTCAATCGACACCGGAAAGTCCTGTTCCAGAGCTACTGTTTCGGGAGCCTGCGCGTGCAGCATTGCACCGCTGTTGCGGTATGCCCAGCCGGGGCCTCCTTCGGCCTGTTCTCCTGTAAAGCGATATTCCACACGGAGCTTGTAGTGCGAATATGACTTGTTTGTGTACAGATGTCCGAATCTGTTTGCAAAACTGCTGTCGTATGCGCTGTATCCCACTTTCAGGATACTGTCCTCAACATAAAAGGTATTTCCGAAATTTTCTCCTGCCGGATAGCCTTTTATCTTTACCGTCCAGCCTTCCAAATCTTTTCCATTGAACAGCGGTATCCACTCCTCCTTCTGCCCCGCAGGCTGTGTACAGGCAGATAAACATAATGCAATCAATGCAATAACAATATATATGTTTTTCATATAAATATAATTTTATAATAAATTTTGTGCCAAAGGTACGCCAAATAATTGAAATTAATGATTAACCCATGTTACGCGGATACGCGAACCGCTTAAACCTAAGTAATGATGGGAGCAATACCTATGACTGTGTAACATGAATGATTAACGATTAATTTACTACTTTTGCGGCGCATAAGGATTTGTTTTTATACTGAACTGTTGTGTGATAAAAACATAAACCTGCGCAAACTGGTTATATTAGTAATGTATTATTTAAATTATTTCAGATGAAAGAAATTGTTTTAAGCGGAATCCGCTCTACGGGAAATTTACATATAGGAAACTATTTCGGTGCGTTACGCAACTTTATTAAAATGCAGGATGAAAACGACTGCTTCTTTTTTATTGCCGATTTACATTCGTTGACAACGCATCCCGACCCGCTGAATTTTCATGAAAATGTCAAAACGGTTTTGTCGGAGTATCTTGCATCGGGACTTGATCCCGAGAAATCGGTTATTTTTGTTCAAAGCACTGTTCCCGAAGTGTCGGAATTATATACGCTGATGAACATGTGGTCGTATGTCGGAGAACTTGAACGTACATCGTCGTTTAAGGAAAAAGTTCGCAAACATCCGAACAATGTAAATGCCGGTCTGCTGACATATCCCGTGCTGATGGCAACGGACATACTTATCCACAGGGCTAACAGGGTGCCGGTGGGAAAAGACCAGGAACAGCACTTGGAAATGGCAAGAGTGTTTGCCCGAAGATTCAACAGCCTGTATAACGTCGATTTTTTTCCGGAACCGTCGGCCTACAATTTCGGCACAGAACTGGTTAAGGTGCCGGGACTCGACGGTTCGGGCAAAATGGGAAAATCCGAGGGTAACGGAATCTATCTGGCCGATGACGAGAAAACAATACGTAAAAAAGTCATGAAGGCGGTGACAGACAGCGGTACTGTCGATGCCGGCGCTACGATGTCCGAACCGGTGCAAAATCTTTTTACAATACTGCAACTCGTATCCAGCAATGAAGTTGTACAATTCTACATGGAAAAATACAGAGCGGGAGAAATACGCTACGGCGATATGAAAAAACAGCTTGCCGACGATATCTGTAAAGTGACGCTGCCCATACGTGAACGGATACTGGAAATAAAAGACAATGAAAAATATCTTAACGAAACCGTGAAATACGGGGCGGAAAAAGCCCGCAAAAGCGCTTCCAAAACTCTGGCGGAAGTGAAGAAAATCATGGGATTCAAATGGAATTGAAAATTGAAAATCGGCGCGATACGTCTTCAACCGTATCGCGCGCGCCCGCCCGGATATTACACAGGGCGGGAGGGACAAACGGTATTGCATCTCCTTTATTGCCTTTGATTTTCAAAGCTTACAATATTCAAATAAGAAAAATCCAACGGTTCTGCCATAAATAAAATATTCTCCTGCCGGCGATAACTTTCTCCTGAGAGATTTGCAGGAATTATAAACAGTGAAAACATACAGAAAAAAATGAAGATTAAAGACTATTATAAACTGACTAAGCCCACTACGGAAAACTGTCTTAAAATATCCGGAATCATTTTTACAGCCTTCAGTGTGATTATATGGGGCATATCAGAGGTAAACAACAGTCCGGAATCTATTATCGACCCTGTAAAAGTATTCATCATTTGCGTTCTGACAGGAAACACATTCGGACTGTTTATAGCCTGTCTGGCATTTATGGAAGGGTTCAGGCAGGTTAAAAGCACAATTCTCCTGCACAATTCAATCCCGCCTGAAATAAAAAAACAGTACGAATTGAAGATGATGATCAAACCGTTAAATCCAATGTATAATTATCTGAAAATGCAGATTTGCAGTTCCCGGCAGGAAGTTCCTCTTTTGTTTTTTGACAGACTGGCGAGTCCCGACAGAGTAGTGATTATCATAAAAAACAGGCTTGACGATATAGATTTTCAATCATTGAAACTAAAGATAGACAGGAATTACAGACAGGAACAGGTTAGCCTTACAGGCTGGGGACTTGCCAAAACTGTAAAATGGCGGAAAAACCGGATATTAACTGCATCCGAAATTGAAAACAGCATCGAAAAGCTGATTGCCATATCTCTAAGGGAAAATCTGGACATCGAGTTTTGCCTGCTTTAAAAGTGGGATGTAAAGAAGATTAGATGATCAAAAAAAACATCTTCCTTCTGTAATAGCGTTTACCGGGCATTTATATTGAACATTTACATGTTATTTATTTCACATCCCTTAATTCGCGTAATACTTGTCAAATCATTAGATTATGTCTTCGAGTTGTTGGATTTTCCGTCATTGCGTTTCGCCGCCGAAAAAAAATATATATATACGTGCAACGATTTAACATAAATTTACATCATAAAGGGGAAATTAGACAACTATAGAATTTTGTTGCAATTGTTAATGTAAAATATGAATTATTTAGCACACATATATCTCTCCGGCGACA
>JAISDK010000187.1 GCA_031264875.1 Prevotellaceae bacterium | reverse complement strand
TGTGGCTCGTGTTTGTCGATACAATCAACTGATAATCCGTGAAATTCGTATATAGGTCCCATCCATTCAGAATCGCGCTGCGAAAGATAGGTGTTGACTGTAACTATATGTACACCTTTACCTGCCAAAGCATTGAGGAAAACGGGAAGGGTTGCGACAAGGGTTTTTCCTTCACCGGTACTCATTTCGGCAATGGCGCCGACTAATTTTTTTTTCCCGTCGGTAGTATTTTCGTATTGCAGTTTTGGCGAATTTAATACTGTCCCACCGGCTAACTGTACATCGTAATGCACCATGTCCCATGTGATTAGATTCCCTCCGGCTATCCATTTGTTTGCCCAGATGGCTTTTTCACCTTCGATAACGACATTCGATTTTTTTGTGGCAAGTTCCCTGTCAAAATCATTCGCAGTAACAACAAGTTGCTCATTTTCCTTGAATCGCTGCGCCGTACTTTTTACTATCGCAAATGCCTCGGGAAGAACTTCCTGCAAGATCTCTTCAATCTTGTGGTCAACTTCTTCGACGAGGTTATCTACTTCGGTATAAATCTGTTCTTTTTCCTTGACGTCAAGGTCGGGACTTTCCATTTGCTTCTTCAATTCGGCAATTTGCTGTTCTTCCCCAGCATAATAGGCCTGAACTTTTTGTTTCAGAGCCAGTGATGCCGCTCGAAGTTCATCATTGCTTAATTTCGAAATCCTGGGATATATTTCATTGATAATTGCCACTCTCGGCATTATCAATTTCAAGTCTTTTTCAGATTTTGTACCGAAAATCTTGGCCAAAACGGAATTAACAAAATTCATATAGATACCATTTTATATTCAAATAATAATTTGCAAATATACACGATAATTATTAAAAGAACTCAAAAAAGCAGTAATCCGCTATGACAAAGGGTTTAATACTTATCCCCGAAATCGTTTAGTCGACTATTCGGAATGTACTCGGCACCAATTTATTTTCCAGAAAATCGTTTATTACGTCGTGTATTTCGGTCAAAGCCTCATCTATATCGTCGTTTAAAAGAATATAGTCGAATTTCGTTGCATGCATAATTTCCTCTTTTGCCTTGCCCAGTCTTCTTTCAATATGTTCGGGCGTTTCGGAAGACCGCTTGTTCAACCTCTCTTCCAGCACTTCGATTGAAGGCGGCAATACAAATATCAAAAATGCGTTTTTGAATCTTTTCTTGACTTTCAATGCTCCGTGAACGTCGAGATCGAAAAGGGCAACCTTGCCTGTTTTACATATTCTATCTATCTCTGACAGTAGCGTTCCGTACATCGTTCCTCCGTAAACTTCTTCCCATTCCAGAAATTCTCCATTGGTAATCTTGATGTTAAACTCATCCTGAGATAAAAAATAATAATTGTCGCCATCAGATTCATTTTCGCGGGGATTTCTGCTTGTTGCTGAAACCGAAAATTCCAACTTGGGAAACATTTTCAATAAATTATTGATAATTGTAGTTTTACCTGATCCAGACGGCGCTGAAAAAATAATTATATTCTCCATAATTCTATTTTAAATTTTTTTCAAAATTATTTTAAAATCGCATCACAGTCGATAAATTTTAATCTTTTTAACAAAAAATTGTATGACTCTCTTCTTAAATGACTATATTAACAACAAATACTAATATTTGTTTTTTAAGTAGCGTTATTTTTTTACTCTCCAGAAACTGTGTAAATTTGAATAGCTGACGGTGATTTTCAAAATATCGCGGAATATGAAAAAGCAACAAACATGTCATACCGGCAATTCCTGAAAAAATACGGTTTCCTGTCTGTTTATGACGTTTTTTTTCTGTATAGATCTTGATTTTGGCGAAACAGTGTTTTGCTGCCTGTTCAAGTCAGGCATTAGAGGAAAGAATATGGTAATTCGTGAATAGGCAAAACATCTCACAAATTTACGCCGTGTACGGTATAATTCTATTATTGTTTATACTGCGTGCGGAATGGTTTTGTGTATTGTAAGATATTTTATGTACTGAGGATACTTGCAATAATATATGCAAATATCCCGCAAAGCGGGTAAAGCTTACATATTCTTTATAATTTCCCTGGCAGCTTGCCGGCTGTGCTGCCGGCGTTATGATATTTTCTTTTTATTGACGCCGGCAGTCAGCAGGTTTACCATTCAGTATTTACATGTTTACTGTTTTTTTGTCCATGTCATTCTGCTGTATGATTTTTCTGTCGCATCGACATGGATACTTCCCCATACAAGCGTAGATACGGAAGACTCCGCTTCTACCTTGAAAACATTTGTTTCGCCATTCGTGACGATTGTTAATGTGCCGTTTGCGAATGACCATGTTCCGCCGCTTGTCTCGCCTTCAATATTGTTTGCCATTTGAAAAGCGCCGTCGGCATTGACGGTAAGCGTCATTACTTCGTCATTTGGATTGAACGATACTGTGTACCATGTAGGTCTGTCTCCATTTGCCTGCGAATGGTTATCTTCCGATTTTGTCAGTATCCAAACACCGTGAAAAACGGAAGAACTGCCGGTATAGAGATTGTCTATCCTGTCGGGAATGAGAGGAATATTCACTGTTTCTCTGGTATATGTGGCTTTTGCATATCTGCCGGTACCGGGCGTGCCACGTTCCAGTACCATTTCCGACGAAGTTACCGTCACCTTGCATGTGGCGGTAACATTCATGCCGTCGTTCCATGAAACCGAATCGCCGGTATGGCTCCATGTTTTTGTAGCATCGTAGCCGGGATCGGCGACGTCGTTGTCAGCGTATGCAATATCGGGTATTTCGCCTGTAAACGAACCGTCTCTGTTGAGTGTAAACGTGGCGGCATACCGTGTCGTAGCGCTTACCTTATATTCTCTGCCGTTTTCCTCTTCAACACCGGTATATTCCGCCATTTTCATATTCCACGTGCCAAGCAGTCCCTCGATTCCACCGCTTGCCTTTGCCGCCTGCGTTACGTTAACAGTCTTTGATTCCACGCCTGTTCCCGATATGGTAATGGTGGCAGTCCGTTCTGTTCCCGTATTTTCCGCAGCAGTAACGCTGATACTGCCATCGCCGCTGCCTGCTGCGGGATTGGCTGCAAGCCATTCTCCCGTCTGCGTTATGGAAACCTGCCATTCCGTGTTCGCTGTTACGGTTACAGTCTGTGCAGCTGAAGGATTTGCTGCAAACACAAGGCTCTCCGTCGATATGGACAGATTGGGAGTTACTGTTGTCGACAACCTCGTAATGTGAAACTTGCGGACTTGCGTTTTCACGTCCGCAACGCTTACGGTCGGAACAACTGTCCAGAACATGTCGGTCGATTCGCCCGGCTGCAACGATGTGTTGCCGGCAAGCAGAATATCGGCTGCCTGCGAACTCATGGCATACGAGGATACATTACCGGCGTCAATCTTCACGGATGTGGTTGCAAGTTCCGATTCGGTTGGGGAAAACTTCAAGGTGTACGCTGTTATTTCCGCCACAGCAGTCCAGCTGAACGTTGTGGTTTCGACTTCCGACAAGTCAATGTCGGCATTATTCGCGGGCGATTGCAATGCAATTTCCGCCTTCGGATTTTCTTCCGGTTCACTGTTGCACGACCAAACAGTCGCCAATCCCAATACTATGCTGCATAATATCAGGACATCATTAAATTTACTTTTTAACATCATTCATTATTTTTAGTTTATAAAATATTTTGGAATAATAATTCGTATCACGCTTTCTTTGCCACGCTTCTGCGCTTCGGTCAATATTTCGACCAATCGTTTTTCGTACCCGCTGGAATTGACAACCTTACCCTTGAAGTATTCGTTTTCCGATTCTGTTGCGATATAAAGAGACCCAATCGTGTATTCTTCCCCTAAAAACTTATTAATTTTTGCGTAAAACATAATTTTAATTTAATTACTATATATTACTTATAACGTCGCTTGTATTATTACTATGACGTTGCCTGTATTATTACTATAATGCAATCGCATTATTACTATAACGTCACCTGTGTTATTACTATGACGTCACTTGTATTGTTACTATAATGCAATCGCGGTATTACTATAACGTCGCCTGTGTCATTACTGTAAGTTCGTCCACTCGACTTCCGTATCCGATCCCTCGCAGCGAGCGGTCAAATGAAAACTCCC
>JAISDK010000148.1 GCA_031264875.1 Prevotellaceae bacterium | reverse complement strand
TCGGGAACTCCGCCGGCGCTGACAGTAACAAAACCATTAATACCTCCAAAAAACAACACGCCGGTCGGCTCAT
This sequence comes from Prevotellaceae bacterium, assembly GCA_031264875.1. Classification (GTDB taxonomy): domain Bacteria; phylum Bacteroidota; class Bacteroidia; order Bacteroidales; family UBA932; genus JAIRLF01. The sequence continues at coordinate 4,866 of JAISDK010000148.1, read as the reverse complement.
GTTTGAAAGAAGCGCCATCACTGAACTCGGCAACCGGCATGTCGTGGTGCTGCCCGTAAGTCTGAAATGTATTTTGTATACTATTAAACTTAACAAGCCCATGGTTTGTACTGATCCACAGATTATGCTGCTGGTCCTGTAAAATGCCATGTACGGCACGATTCGGGAAACCGCTTGTCTGGTCGAAAATCTGTTTCTGTCCGTCATGTATCCTTGCCAGTCCGTAGCTGGTGCCGAACCAGTAGCCGTCGTTATTCTTCAGAATAGAAAAAATATCGTTAACCGTCTGATTGCTATCACTCTGATCAAATGTCACAATCTCTGCCTCTTCGCTAAAATTGTTCATTTTATAAGCTCCATAACCTCTGTTGCCAAACCATATAATCGAATCATTTTCTTTATAAGCTGTAAAAAAATAATTGGAAGATATCTTTGCATCGTCAAAAACAAACAGTTTTTCATTGGTCAGCACCGGGACATTTCTGTTGCCTGAGAGATGAGCTTTCACAATACCATCACCGACTGTAGCAATCCAAAGAGTACTGTCGTTAAACTCACAGATAGCATGCACATAGCGGATCGCCTTGCCGTTGACAGTCAGATTGAGCGACTTGATGGTTTTGTCTCGGTAAGAATAATAGTTCAAACCTTTTTGGGTTCCTATCCATAAAATATCTTTCCGGCTTTTTTCAAAAGCATATACCGAATTATCTTTCAGCAGGCTGTTATTCACAGACAACTGCTCCGAACCACTGCTTTGATTCCTGAAAATATCATAATTAAACAACCGGATAATTCCATCTCCTTTTGAACCTATCCACAAGGTGTTTTCCATGTCGAGATACAAAGCTCTCACCGGGTTATTCAGATGATAAGGCAGGCTTTCGTTCAGGCTTGTATTTATCACATAAGTATCAGCATAATACATATAAACCCCCTGACCGTCGGTTCCAACCCAGACGATATCCTGAAAGCGGTCTTTTATCAGGCAGAATATACCCGACTTAATATCAATCTCATGAATGGCATAACGCACTTTTTGATTAGGATTATGCTGCAGTTTGATCAATCCGCTGCTTCTAAATCCGATAAAGTAACTGTCGTTCTGCTTTATAATTGTAGAGATATCGCCACGTTTCTGAATTTCGGTTTGCAGATCATAGATATATTGCTTTGTCTTTGTTCCTGTGTCATAAGCATAGAGTATATAACTCTCGTCGACAAAGTAGACCCTGTCATCTTCAAAAAAGCACCACAAAAGTTTATTGTCGTGACTGAAATGATCGACAGTCTGCAAAGTGGGGCGGCCGGCTTCATTAAAATTTATCTTACAACTCAGCGTTTTGCCTTCTTTCATAAATACCCTGACAACACGCCTGCTGTCAATACCCACAGTCAGTATATCCTCAAAAACCAGACCTTTCATTTCAATTGGCTCAAAACTGTCCGATCCGGAAGAATAATAATAAATATAATTGTCATCTTTGATCACAAAAACAGTATCGAAATAATCTTTCAGTAGCCATGTGTTACTCTTAAAGGCTTTATACGTCCGTACATGCTTGGTTTGTTTGTCAAAACGATCCAGTCCGTAATTGGTTTGCACCCACAACACCTCATCGGTTTCCTCCAGGATACCTTGTATCAAGTTGCCCGAAAAATTATTCTGTTGCTTCTCCTGCCTGTATTCTTGAAAATGAAGTCCGTCATAAACGTTTAAACCATCACAGGAGCCAATCCAGAGAAGACCTTTCCGATCCTGGTAAAGAGACATTATCGCGCTGTTAGACAAGCCGTTTTGACTGGTAAACTGTTTCAGGCTGTAGGCATAAAGTTGCCATTCGCCGGCGAAAGAAAAGTAAAACAGCAAGAAGATTAACAGAGAAAAGTGTAGATTGTATTTCATGGAATTATTTTAAAAATCAAAAAATGTAACTGTTCAGGCACAAAAAAGAGGGTGCAGTACAAATACTGCAAGGTTCACGATAAACGGCGTACTTTTCAGGAGTGCGCCACGATTGTATATTAAAAAATTTTTTATTATATTTCGCGCGCGATGTGTGTGTGTGTGTGTGTGTTAGCAAAATATTTCATTCTACCAACAGTTTGAGCATTATTTTTATATAAAAAATTACCCATTTTTGTCTTTCCCGGTTATTAATTATTTTTATAGAAATTTTTGTGCGATTATTTCAAAACCGGGACAAATATACTGTTTTTTTTCAAAAGAATAAAATAATTAACCTGTTTTTCTGTTTCGTATCCTTATATAACTTTTTTCGCTACTAACAAAAGAAAGCTTATATTGCTAATAAAAAGCTAACGCCACAATCCAAGTGGATAATGGCGTTTATTTTTTCTGCAACATTAACTGTCCAAATCCTTGCTCTCCCAAACCAGGAAATTGTTGCATTTGATTTTCCATGCCCTGTGGTCGATACGGACAACTACACCTTCTTCCGGTACTTTATTCTTGCACCAGCGACTGTTGTTTTCCATATTGAACAAGCCCTCTTTGTCTTCCTTAATCCAGTGGAACAGGTTTTCGGCGGGTTTTTCACTTTCAAACCTGTCGGAATTGATGAACTTCCCGGCATCTTTGCCGGTAATTTCTGTGACAGACAACGTTTTCAGTATCGGAACTACTTCTATATTATTAAATCCCAATTCATTAAGCTTATCCTTCAAATCCGGAAGCGGCAGTTCGCAGACTTTTCCATTGTCGTCCGTTTCGGTAATCCGGTAGACATAAACTTTGTAATTCCCACCCGGCTGATATTCGCCATTTTCCGGCAAAACACAGCCATAGTCAAATCCTTTCTGGATAAAGCTGCCATTTTGTGTATAACCGACAATCTCTGCATAAATAGAAACTCCTTTCGGAATTTTGCTTTTGAAACACTGTTCGTAGATGGTGTCCCAAATATCATCGTCGTAGAATTTACGATTATTTGTCTTATAAACAGGCGTTTTTATGACCGTCCGGCTACTCCATACATCCCGGTATTCGGTGTCGGATTTCGTGAAGATTCGGTAAAGCCAGTTCACTAATTTGTATTTGCTCTTTTTTACCAGAATATTTGCTAAACAAATCGAAGTCCCGTGCAGTTTTTGCGAGATAACAACCGTTTTTGCTTTCGCGAGAAAGTCATTGATTTCTATGAAGTTATTCTCGTATTTTTCTGTATCGTAATGAAAACGCCATTGTCCTTCAATGAAGAGTTCGGAAACATCCCTGTCTCGCCTGTACTGTTTACCTGTCTTCGTTCGCTCAAGCGGTTTTTCATATTTCCGGACAAGCAACATATCTTCTACTGTGTCAAAACGAGCGCCGATTTCGAGACCTTCAATACTTTTATGGGAAATTTTTTCGAGCGAAGCAACCGGTATCAGAAAGCCATTGGAAACGAGTCCGCGCAGTTTTGTGGCTTTCACGCGCCCTTTTTCTTCAAAAAAACCCGATTTCTCAACGGTTTCAACGTTGAGTTTTTCGCAAAGAATTTTTTCACGATACAGCGAATTGGCAAGCAAAAACTGCTCGTTGATGCAACATTCTATCGGGAAATGCAGCATCACATCGCCAATTTGCGTGGAAGAATCCACAATGACGTCGGTGCCGAAAACTTCTGCTAATTGCAAACGGTCGGCATTCAGGTGCTTTCTTAGTGTTTCAATCTTCACTATCGTGCAGAGATAGTTCGGATTATGTTCTTTTGAGAGCGAAAGAGCAATCGTGTTTGAGTATCCCATTTGTATTTGATATGATAGGAGCGATATATCAATGCCTGTATGGATACATCCCCCCCCTTTGAAAATTCCGGTACAAAAGTAAAACTATTTTTACAACATGCAAAAGAATGGGAAAACTAAAAACTAAAAACTAAAAACTAAAAGTTACGCGAAGCGCAGCAAACAGGCGCCAGCCAACTTTTAGTTTTTAGTTTTTCCTTTTAGTTCTCGATAATAATCTTTTTAGTTTCCGGCACGCCGTTCGCATATACGCGCACATAATAAACGCCTGCGGGTAAGCTGGAAACATCCGTTTTACCGCTATAGTCCTTATCCGCCAGGACGCAGACGCCCGACTGATTGTAGATTTCCACTTTTTCGACGGGGTAATCGCTTTGAATATACAAATCGTGCTTCACCGGATTGGGATAGACGGATACCTTCGATACGGATACACCTTCCATGCCGTTGGGGAGCGTTACTTCCAAACGTCCATAGACCAATTGATAATCGTAGTTATTGTCGTAACCACCCGACAGGACAATGTCGTAAAATCCTGCGGGAGAATTTCTGTTGGCAATACAGCTAATCGTCGGCAATGCATCCAGTACGCTCTCGGTTTCATTATTTCTGAATCCCGAATACGAAAGCGTAAAGGCAGGATTGTCCTCGCCTTCGTTCCGGACGGCGTCGGTGGCTGTGATGGTAAGCGGCGCTCTTTCAATATTTAATATTCCGGACAGGTACCGGAAAGTGTAGTTTGTAGCTGAACCGCCAACAATAGCAACCTCATAACCTCCTGCGCTTGATGTTGAATTAATATCGCTGAAATCAATAAATGGCTTTTCCGTCAAAACATCTTCTGTTTCATTATTCTTAAAACCGGAATAATGCAGAGTAAAATCCGGGTTAGGGTCTCCATACAGACGGGTTTCGGTATCTGTCGAAACAGTTAATAATGCAGGAGTTATGCTTAGTTCGCCTTTTACATACTGGAACGTGTAGTTTTCGGCTCCTGCTCCCGACGCCGTAATGGTATATGTACCCACATTGCTTTGCGGCGTGGCGCTGCAACTGAAGTTCGGTTGTCGAGTCAGGACTTCTTCCGTTTCATCGTTCACAAAACCACTGTACGTG
>JAISDK010000040.1 GCA_031264875.1 Prevotellaceae bacterium | reverse complement strand
GTTTCAACTCCCGGCTGACGACCGATTTGTTTTTTTCGATTGCCTGTGCAATCTTTTTTTGGCTACAACCCTGTTTATACAAACAAGAAATTGTGTACCTTTGCTCACGGGTTAAATGTACTTTTTTCATCTCAACTTTAAAAGTAAGAAATTTTTTCTAAATCTCATTCTGGGGCATGCCCCAGAATGAGATTCTTTTTTCTACCTAAAGTTGCATTTGTTATTTGAAATTAGGGGATTGCTTCAGACTATCGCTTGCACAATGTACGGAGCTTTCTACACATCATTGTAAACTGCTTGTGGCGAAGCAATCCAGAGCAACTACACATTCTTCGGATGAATCTTTTTTATTGTGTTCTGTTGATTCTCAGGAAATAATTGTCCAGGAGCAACACATTTGTTTTTTTTATCGGCATTCGCTATAATAAAATCAACCAAATCCTCCTGTCGAGGCAGTTGCAGCATATGTTTCATCGCCGATCTCTTCATTCGTATAGAATTTGGATATATGTTACAGATAAAAGCGATATCTTTGTTACTGAATTTAGCAAGCAGCAAACTGCAAAAGCGCCGTTGTCCGGCAGGAAGTTGCGGGTAATTCTCAAACATTTGGGTCAAGGCACCGTTATACATTTCATCAATCATCTGATAAAACTTTTCCCAATTAAAAGATGGAGTTCTGTCTCTGAAAAATAATATTTTCATTTGGGAGAAAAATTCAGAATCGAAACCTTTCATAGTCCCTCGTTCCTGTTTTATACTATACATCAAAATCATTTTAACAGCATCCATTTGCTGTTGCAAACGCCTGTTAACTTCTTCATCTTTCTGTTTCTGTAAATTACAATTGTCTTCTTTCAATTTAAGCAGTTCTTTTCGGTGGACTTGTTTTCGATAGAGAATAACAAGGAACATTGTTAAAGTAATGGTAATAAATATCATCGATAGAGGGATGCAAATCATCATTGCTAAATTTTTTTTAGTTTCATCATTGCTATTGACGCTTATAATTGCTACGAAGGTAATGTGTTTTATTAGAAAAAAGAAATTATAAGCATGATTTTAATAATAAAACATAAAAAATAACTCAATAATACATAATAGCGGCTAATTTACGCATCTTTTTCGTTAAAACTTTCAAAAAACCAAGCTGAAAACCGTCATCCCATCCTTAGAAACGGAATGTTGCAGCTTACCCCCGTGCAGGCGCATGATATAGCGCGAGACGCTGAGGCCGACGCCCGATCCCGATGGCTTGGTCGTGAAAAACGGTACGAATATATGGGGCAGGACATCCGCCGGGATAGGTTTGCCGCTATTGGCGACGTGGATGCTTAGCCGGTCAGGATTGGGCTGGCTGGCAGAAATCGTGATTTTCCGTTCCCTGTCATCCTCGATCATCTCGATTGCCTCGATCGCATTTTTTACCAGGTTCACCAGCACTTGCGAGATCAGGTTTTCATCGGCAGAGAGTGTGATCGGTTCGAGGAGCGAGACAGTCAGCTCAATATTTTTCTGCCGGATAACCGTCTCGTGCAGCTTGATAACCTTGTCAAGCAAGGCATTCAGGTTAAAATCCTGTTTCTTCGGCTGGGGCACCGCCGTGAATTTACGGTAAGATTCCACGAATGATAGCAAACCTGAAGCCGTCGAATTGATGGTTTCAAACGCTTCGAGCGTGTTTTGTTTCAAACTTTCCGAGGAGGCGGCGGGATTCCTGTACAGGAAGAGCATGGTCTCGCTCAGGGATGTGATCGGTGCGATGGAGTTCATGATTTCGTGCGTCATCACGCGGATAAGGCGAATCCACGATTCCATTTCTTTCATCTCCAGTTCGCTGCTGATGTTGCTTAAGGCAATGATGCGCATCATTCCCCGTTTGAGCCGGATTTGAGAAGCTTGCAGGCTGATTTGCAACTCTTCGCGCTCGGTCGTCAGCGTGATCCGGACATTATCGCCACTTTTCAGTCGGGCAAACAGCTCCGGGTAAGTCTCGTTAATCGCTCGCAAGTGGTTTAAATGCGGGAAGACGGGCAGTCCCAGCATGTTCAAGGCCGTTCGGTTTACTCGCTGGACAATGCCACGTTCATCGACAATCATGATCCCCGTCGAGACGCTTTCAAGAATCAGGCTCAGGAAATTCTCGTTTTCAATCACTTCCTTGCGGGCACTGGTCAGGATTTCCCTGATACGGTTCATCATCATGTTCATCTCTTTTTCGCGCGACGAGAGTTTGGTCTCCGAAAAGTGAAACATATAATCGCCGTTCTCCAGGGCATTCAGTAGGAAGTTAAAATTCTGATTATAACGCCGATAACATTTCTCCAGCATCGAAAAACAAAAGACAATCAACGCGACGCTCAAGGCCGCGTACAGGTACTCCTCCATAACGAGGCAAAGCGTCGCCCCGGCAACCGCCGGAACCAGCAGCGCCGTGTAGAAATAAAGTCTGTATTGAATGGATTTAAACAAGATGACAGGATGTTTTAAAGTATTTGACGATTATAATTTCTTCATTTTATTGTAAAGTGTAGGGCGCGTGATGCCTAATTCTGCCGCCGCTGCGGAAAGATTATCACGATTCCGCTTCAGCGCGTTCTGTATCAAAATCTTTTCTGCCTCTTCCAGCGTCATGTTATCGAGATCGACGCTCGCGGGAGCAGCTGGGCTTAAATAAAAATCGTGGATCTGCAACACGTTCGTTTCCGACAGGATAACGGCTTTCTCCACAGTATGCTGCAACTCGCGGATATTTCCAGGCCAGTGATACGCCTGCAATTTGTCGACGGTTGCGGGCGAAAACGAAACCTCCTTCTTGTTATACTTTCTCGCATACTTGTCCAGGAAAAACCCGGCCAGTACCGGAATATCTTCCTTCCGTTCCCGCAACGGCGGAATTTCCAACTGAATTGTGTTGACGCGATACAACAAATCCTCACGAAACTCTCCCTTCCTCACCGATTCTTGCAAATCTCGGTTAGTCGCGCAGATCAGCCGGATATCAATAGGAACAGGCTTGTTTCCGCCCACGCGCACAATTTGCCGCGATTGCAGGGCGTTCAGCAACTTCGCCTGTAAAGGATAGGAGAGATTTCCAATCTCGTCGAGGAATAGCGTCCCGTGATTTGCTGCCTCGAACTTGCCGGCACGGTCGGTCTTTGCATCTGTGAAAGCCCCTTTCACATGACCGAACAACTCGCTTTCGAACAACGATTCTGTGACGGCACCCATGTCGACCGTGATCAATACTTCTTGGGCACGCGACGAAAGCCGCTGTATTTCGTGGGCGATCACTTCTTTTCCCGTACCGTTCTCGCCGGTAATCAGGATATTGGCATCCGTTCGAGCCACCTTCTCGATCAATCGGCGCAAATCCCGAACAGCCTTGGAAACGCCCCAGCAAACAGCTTGCTCCCGGTTCAGTTCCTCGCTCAAAATACCCTGCCGTTCACGCAATTGCCTGACCTTGTTGCGCGATTCTCGCAACGCATAAGCAGCTTGCAGAGTTGCGATCAACTTGGCGTTATCCCAAGGCTTGACAATAAAATCTGTCGCCCCCTGCTTCAAGGCCTTTACCGCCAGGTCAATATCGGCATAAGCCGTAAATAGGACGACAGGCAAGTCCGCATCGTGTTTTTTAATCTCCGAAAGCCAGAACAAACCTTCATTTCCGCTATTAATGCCCGCAGAAAAATTCATGTCCAGCAAAACGATATCAGGCGCCGCCGCCCGCGACAGCGTGTAAATCTGCTTGGGCGACGACAGGAGCGTAACGGTTTCAAAATAATTTTCCAGAAGAATCCGTAACGCCGTCAATACATTTTTGTTATCATCAACAACCAGTATACTGCCTTTTTTCATATACGTAAATTCAATCGTGCAAATGTAATATATTTTCCCGTATAATCAATTGAGATAATCAAAGGATAACGCAAGAAAGTCGTTACGGATTGATAGTTACGAAATTGGGAAAACATTGGTAACGTTTCCTATGAATTTCCCCGAATTTATCTCATAGCCGTCAGGCTAAGGGCTATAACCCCCAATCGCTTCACTTCATTGGGGGTTATTCGGATTCAACCCTTCGGGTTGCGGTATGATTCATCATCCGGTTGCTGTACCGGGCAAGCAAGCAGTTTATTTAATGAATAATTTCCTGACTAACTGTGATTTCTCCGAAACAACCTTCACCACAACCATCCGTTCCTCGCCGGGGATTGGCAAGGTGCATGACGTTCCCAACACCATGCCCACCGCCCCAACTGTCCCTGACCGGGACGGTTGAGACTTTAAAGTCTTTGAAGACTTTAAGGAAATTGGGGACGATGGGGACGGTTGCTGCGAGAGTTGCATCGATGCTGCATGTTTCACTAACACCCGACCCTGGGCGTCATACAGCTCTACGCTGCGCAGCGGATCACTCAAATCACTTTTCACATATAAAACACTGTTTTCCTGATAAATCAGGATGTCATGAGCGGTGGTTTCGTCATTGATGCCTGTATTTATGCCAAGTATGCGGATATAGAAGCGGTCGATGATATCGCCTGTCGTGTTGTTGAAGGCATATTCTGTGGATGTTTCCAACTGGATGGCCTGTCCTCCTTTGGCAACATCTATCAGGTAAACATCCCCGCCGAAGCTTTCTGCACCGGTGATCTCGAATTTCAGTTCTCCGGGTTCACTTGTGCGAATTCCCAAAGCGATATCTTCGTTCAGGCTGCCGATGGTATTGATGGAAGCGGCAGCATTGTCTACCAGACTGTAGAGGACAGCGGTTTTCTTGACGTCTTCGGCAAACAGTGTCCAGGCATCGAAAGTATCTTCAAATCCGTTGGAAGCACCGGGTTGATAACGGATTTCCGCTTCGCTTTGCAGCACGTTGTGTCTGTAAACTTTCAAATGCAGGCGAGGAGGCTGGGCGGCAGTGACGCTGCGAAAACTGCTGCTGCCAATATTTGTTACGGACATCTCCGGTGTGAAATGTAAGGTGGATACATCTGCTCCTCCGCTTCGCAATACTACAAACGACTGTTGCGGAGCGATGTAACGACTGTTATAACCTTCGGAAGCTTCGGCCGGTTGCTGGTTGGTTGCAGTAAAGGAATTGCCGTTCCAGACATAGAAGGCGTTTCCTATCTTGCCGCTGTTTTCGGAATAGAAGGCGTCGAAATCCAGATGAGACATAAACGGATTCGCAATTAACAGATTCGTATAGCTCACATCAGAGCCGTTCTCTACAGCCAAATCAAACGAGCGGTTGTTTTTTCCAGCGTTCTGGTTGAATTTGT
>JAISDK010000257.1 GCA_031264875.1 Prevotellaceae bacterium | reverse complement strand
GGTATGCGAAATAAACAAGATATAACAGATATTATTTAAGCGATTGTATTGCCGTCAGCTTTAGCTGACGGATAAGAAAATGCAGGACACAATCCCAAAGACAAGATGTTTAAAAAGATGTACAAAAAATTCCGTCAGCTAAAGCTGACGGCAATATTACAGCTAAAGCTGACGGCAATATTATATCACAAGAGATTAAGAGAACAGTCAATTTATTTTACAACAATTCCTTAGTCAGGACATAACAACAGTCGTCATAAATCGAAGCAAACCATAGTTGTTTGTCATTGCGAGGGGTTGCGAGGAACGAAGCAAAGCAAACCAGAAAGTTCACATTGTTATATGTTATTAATTTTCCTTCCCTTCAGACCTTAACGACTACAGGTAATAACATGAGTTAGGAATTATGAATCTGTAAAAAAACAGTTACGCCCGCTACATGTGTGTTGCGGGCGTAATCTTTGTTGTCACATTTTTGTTGTCACATCATTCTTTTGTAAAGGAAGCCGTTAAATCATCGACTGTTGTAATTTCCGCACCGTAAACTTCTTTCAGGTATTTGATACCGTTATTATAGTCTTCTTCGGTAAACGAATCGGTTGCATCTTTCGGTACAACGATATTGAATCCCCAGCAGTATGCATCTGCCGAAGTGTGCCTCACGCACATGTGAGCATGGAGACCTGTCATGATAACAGTATCTACTCCAAGTTCTTTGAGCAACAGATGCAAATCGGTCTGGAAAAATCCGCTATACCTTCTTTTCGGCACAACGAAGTCTGTTTCCTCCGGTTTAAGTTCATCAATAACCTCTGCTCCATACGTACCTTTGATGGCATGGTCTCCCCAGAGTTTGAGTTCGGCATCAACGCCTTTGATGTGACAGTCGTTTGAATACACGACATATACACCGTTTTCACGGGCGGCATGTACTAATTTCCGTATCGACGGAACAATTGCTTTAGAGCGGTCGCATCCAAGCGATCCGGTCACAAAGTCATTGAGCATATCCACCACAATTACAGCTTTTTTGTTCATTTTAACTTAATTTGATTTTATTTATAAAACATTAATTTCAGTTTAATATCCAAAAATCTCCTTCTGCGTCAGTATCTGTACTTTTCCCAGACTGTTGAGGAAATTCATGTCCATATCGTTTGTATCACCCAGTATGCAATAGGTATAGTGCCTGTTTTTCACATACTTTTCCTGAAACGATTCGATGTCGTTCAGGGTCATGTTTCTCACTTTGTCGAAAACGTCTTTACGCGAATCGTAGTCGTATCCAAATTCCTTTGCACTGAGGTAGCTCCACAGCACGGCGTCGCGCAGCGTTCGTGCAGTACGGATGTTTGAAAGGATGCTTTCCTTTGCCAGGCCGAATGCTTTTTCCGACTTTGGCATGTTGTTGAGTATTTCGATGAATGCGGCATTTGCATCGGCAAGTTTGTCGGTTTGCGTGGCTATCATTGTAGATAGATAGTACGACCTGTCGGGTTTTCCCGGCGAAGCATACGAAGCTCCGGCGCTGTAAGCCAGTCCTCTCGCCTCGCGCATTTCCTGAAACACGATGCCGTTCATACCTCCGCCGAAGTAGCTGTTGTACAATTGGCGGACGGGTTCAATTGTCTTTCTGTATCCCTTTTCGCCTTTCGATATCATAGAGAGATAAATTTGTTTTGCGTCATAATGCGCCAGATAGACTCTGTTTTCGTCTGTTTCCTGCTCGGTGAACTTGATGGCTTCGGGTACGGGCTGCAATTTGTCGGCAACAGCATGTTTTTGATTTACCGTTTCCACAATCTGTTCCTTTGAGAGCGGGCCGTAGTAAAGTATTCGGTGTTCGTAGTTTTTAAGCGCTTTTATCTTGTCCACCAGAATCTGGGGATCAAGCGCTTTCAGTTCTTCGAGTGATGGGATGTTTGTGGCGGCAGATATTGGCCCCCACTGTCCATAACTTGTCAGTCGCGAAAAGTTTGCACCCTGATTGGCTTTAGCGTCTTCTCTTGATTTCAAAATATCGGAAACCATATTATTCCATGCCTGATTATCGACAGCTGCATCAGCCAGTCGTTCTTCGAGAAGCGCCAGAGCTTTGTCGAAATTGTCGCTCAACCCGCTGATCGAAGCATATACACGGTCGTTCGATGCGGAAACGCTGAAGGAACATGCCATTTTGTAAAATTCGCTTTTTATCTCTTCAGCCGAATGTTTAGACGTGCCAAGGTAATCCAGGTAATTAAATGCCGTTCCCAGCAGCCGGTCGTTGCTGTTGCCCATTTCAAAGACATAATTCATTGTGAATATGGGGTTGGTAGTGTTTTGCCGGTACAGTATTTCGATATTGCTTTTGGCATTCAGTTTCGCCATGTCTTTATCGTAGTCCACAAAAACAGGCTCGACAGATGACACTTCGCGCGTTTTATATTCTGCGAGACAGGCGCTTTCGTTGTCTCTGTTTGTTGGAATCGGGGTGATTTGAGGCTTGTCGAGTTCTTTCTGTTCGGGCATTCCCTGACGTTTGTAAACGGCGACATAGTTGTCGTTGAAATATTTGTTACAGAAATCCACAATGTCCTGTTTAGTCAGTTTCGACTGGAAATCAACCATGCCAACCTGATCTTCCCATTTGAGCCGGTTTGCAAACGAAAACAGGAGCTGGTAGGCGGTGTTGCCGGATTCCTGCTGCTGATAGTATTTCGCGAGCTTGAAATTGTTGATTACAGCTTCCATCAGCCAGTCTTCAAATTTTCCGCTTTTCAGCAGTTCCATCTGTCCCAGCAGCAAGTTGCGTACTTCGTCCAGCGACTGTCCTTCCTTCGGTGTTCCCGAGAGGATGAAAACGCTGTAGTCTTCAAGAGTATTGACAAAGCTACCTCCGTTGAGGAGCTTCTGTTTCTGCACTAAGTTCAAGTCGATAAGCCCTGCGTCTCCGTTTGTCAGGATATAGTCCACAAATTCGAGTATGGCGACGTCCTTGCTGTTTGCTTCCGGCATACGGTATGCTATCATGATGTTTTCGGCTTCAAGCCCGACAACTTCCTTGATGATCGGCGCGGTGATCGGCTGTTCGGGAGCGGTTTTCAGCTCGGGAACGGCTTTGCTTGCAAATTTTCCGAAATACTTGTCGATGATTTTCACCGTCATGTCGGGATCCAGATCGCCAACCATACATATTGCCATGTTGTTGGGTACATAGTAGGCGTCAAAAAACTTCTTGATATTTGTTATCGAGGGATTTTTCAGATGATCCTGAGTTCCGAGTATAGTCTGTGTTCCGTATGGATGATGTGGAAACAGGGTTGCCAGAATGGTGTCGAACACTTTCCTTATGTCCCTCGTAAGGCTCATGTTATATTCTTCATAGACGGTCTCCAGCTCTGTGTGAAACAGACGGATGACGGGATTGGCGAAACGGTCGGCTTCGGCTTCCGCCCAGTTTTCTATCTGGTTCGAGGGTATATTTTCCACGTATGCAGTCATATCGTATGATGTAAAGGCATTTGTGTTCTGAGAACCTATGCTGCTCATCAGTTTGTCGTATTCGTTGGGAATAGCGATTTTGGCAGCTTCCTGCGAAACGCTGTCAATTTGGGCATAGATTGCTTTACGCTTGTCTTCGCCGGATGTTTTCCTGTAGATTTCAAACAGTTCCTCGATTTTGTCGAGCAGCGGTTTTTCAGCCTCGTAGTTTGACGTGCCGAGAGTTTTGGTTCCCTTAAACATAAGGTGTTCAAAATAGTGCGCTAATCCCGTTGTTTCGGCAGGATCGTTTTTCCCGCCTACTTTGACGCCGATATATGTCTGGATTCTTGGCCGGTCTTTGTTTACCGACAAGTAAATTTTCAATCCATTGTCCAGAGTATATATCCGCACGTTTAACGGATCTCCTGCAACTGTTTCATACCTGTACTTCGATGAATTGTCCGTACAGGCAGCCAGCAGCACAATTATGGCTGCTGCTGTTGATATTAGATACTTTCTCATAATTATATATTCTTTATATTTTAATATTTTCACTGTCTAAGCCGCAGTTTAAGTCTCTGCATGTTGCCTTTTATATCGATTTCCGATCTTTCGAGTTTTCCGGCAAGAAAGGAGAGCGGCTTTTTATAATTCTGCTTTAAAAAATCAATTTCTGCCTGTGACATTTTCTTTGAGTTCTTGATTTTTTTTACGGCCATTTTGCTGCGTTCGCTGTTGAGCACGATTTCCAGCCGACAGCCCAGCAGATTTGCAATTTGCGATACTATCCCGACTCCTATGGAGCGTTTTGCCGATTCGATCAGCGACATGTTACAGCAGGCAACTCCAAGCATGTCGGCAAATGTGTATTGCCTGATATTTCTTTCGATTCTGATGTTTTTCAGCTGGAACAGTATCCGTTCCCTTTCGTTTTTCCATTCGCCGTCCTCGATTCTAAGTTTTCCGTCTTCAACGATTTCCAGGGTAGAATCCAGAACCTGGGCTATTTTAGCCAGGGTATCAATACCGACTGAATGACGTCCGGTTTCCATCCGCGTTACGCTTGCTGAAGAAATATCAGTCAGTTCAGCGAGTTTTTGCTTAGTAAATCCTTTCATCAGTCTCAGGTCCCTGATTCTTTTTCCAATTTTTTCCCGACTGTTTTCTTCCATAACTCAATAATTTTTAAATCAAACGAAAATTATATCCTTATGTTCAATTTTTTTCACATTTCTGTCAGACGGTTAGTTCTTTTTTTACCTCATTTCTAATTAAATCGACAAAGTCGTCGGGCGTAATTACACCTTTGTCTCCTTCACCCTGACGTCGCACGGCAATCGTTCCGGTCTGCTCTTCCTTTTCTCCCACGATTAGCAGGTAGGGGATACGTTTCAGTTCATTTTCCCTGATACGTTTTCCGACGGTTTCGTTTCTGTCG
Source organism: Prevotellaceae bacterium (assembly GCA_031264875.1). Lineage (GTDB taxonomy): Bacteria > Bacteroidota > Bacteroidia > Bacteroidales > UBA932 > JAIRLF01. The sequence continues at coordinate 2,117 of JAISDK010000257.1, read as the reverse complement.
TCCACCGTACAGCGCACATCTTTTTCGTCGAGCAAGAGTCCGAGTTTATGAGCGTATTCGTTATATTTCTCACTCACAGGTAAGATGACTGCCTGTTCGGGGATAAGCCAGAGTGGAAATTTTCCTCCGGTGTGTTCGATCAGCACTGCAACAAAACGTTCCATCGACCCGAATGGCGCGCGGTGAATCATCACTGGCCTGTGGCGTTTATCGTCGGCTCCAACATATTCGAGTTCAAAACGTTCGGGCAGGTTATAATCCACCTGTATTGTCCCCAGCTGCCATTTGCGTCCTATGGCGTCTCTGACCATGAAATCGAGCTTGGGTCCGTAGAAAGCTGCTTCGCCCTTTTCGACAACTGTTTTCAGCCCTTTTTCTTCGGCGGCTTCAATTATTGCATTTTCAGCTTTTTCCCAGTTTTCATCCGAGCCTATGTATTTTTCCCTGTTGTCCGGGTCGCGCAGCGACACTTGTGCGATATAGTCTTCAAATTTCAATATTTTAAAGATATACAGAACGATGTCGATTACCTTGCAAAATTCTTCCTTCAACTGGTCGGGACGGCAGAAGATATGGGCGTCGTCCTGAGTAAAGCCTCTGACTCTTGTCAATCCGTGGAGTTCTCCGCTCTGCTCGTATCTGTAAACGGTTCCAAATTCTGCCAGCCGCAGTGGCAGATCCTTGTATGAATGAGGTTTTGCTTTGTATATTTCACAGTGATGGGGACAGTTCATCGGTTTCAGAAGAAATTCCTCGCCTTCCTGCGGAGTTTTAACCGGACGGAAAGAATCCGCTCCGTATTTTGCATAGTGTCCCGAGGTGACATACAGTTCCTTCTGTCCTATATGCGGAGTGATAACCTGAAGATAGCCTCCTTTTTTTTGCAGATTTCGCAGGAAAGTTTCCAGCCTGTCGCGCAGGGCGGCGCCTTTAGGCAGCCATAAGGGTAACCCCTGACCTACTTTTTGAGAGAAAGTAAACAGTTCCAAGTCTTTGCCTACCTTTCGGTGATCGCGCTTCTTTGCTTCTTCCAGCATTGCAAGATATTCATCCAAAAGTTTCTTTTTTGGAAATGTTATACCATAGATACGTGTAAGCATTTTGTTTTTTTCGTTGCCCCGCCAGTATGCTCCTGCAATAGCAGTGAGTTTGATAGCCTTAATCGGTTCCGTGCTTGGCAAATGCGGTCCGCGACACAGGTCGGTGAAATTGCCGTTGGTGGAAAATGTTATTGTTCCGTCCTGCAAATCGTTGCTTAAGTCGACGTTAGAGTCTGGTCTCTGTTCGGTATATGTTCTCCATGCGTCGTGCTTGCTCCCGTCACGGCGGACGTAAGGCTGTTTTTCACGGGCAAACTCCAGCATTTTGTCTTCAATCTTCTTCAGATCCGCTTCCGTGATAATGTGTTCACCCAAATCGACGTCGTAGTAAAATCCGTTTTCGATGCTTGGCCCTATTCCAAATTTCACTCCCGGAAATGATGCTTCCAGCGCTTCAGCCATAAGATGCGAGGAGGAATGCCAGAATGTCCGTTTTCCTTCATCATCGTCCCACTTATACAGCTTGATTTCAGCATCGCCGTCTATCGGGCGGGTAAGATCGCGCGTCTGTCCGTTCACTCCTATCGAAAGGACTTCGCCTGCAAGTCTCGGACTGATACTTTGTGCAATTTCCAGTCCTGTTATTCCCTTATTGTACTCTCTTATAGTTCCGTCGGGAAAAGTAATTTTAATCATACAAACTAATTTTCGTGTATTAAGCCCGCAAAAGTAATACATTTATTGATTCCCGTCTCAAAAAAGATTTATCGGCTCAATTTGCCAATAAATTAGACGCACTTCTGACTGTTGATTGAACTGAGATAATGTTGATTGTTGTTTGCTATAATAATATAAGATATACAGGGATGCGAAGTTGGGGCTTAACGGTGAGAGGGGACATTTTCCACACAGGGCGTTGCCACAATGTCGTCAATGATTCTTTTTATAATCCTGAAAATCCTTTATTTCATGCCATTTCATGGCTATTGCCTGTAGGTCTTAAGGACTTTAAAGTTTTTAAAGACTTTAAAGTCCTTAAGACCTACAGGCAATAGCATGGCTTAACTTGACGACATT
>JAISDK010000245.1 GCA_031264875.1 Prevotellaceae bacterium | reverse complement strand
CCAGCCGTTTGCAAATGAGCGTGCAACTGTCCGCCGGGTTTTCCGATGAAGGCGGCGGAGGCATACATCGCAGGTAAAAAGGCGGGCAGGGCGGGGAGCGTCATTTCCGTGTAAGTATCCCAGGGGCAGGGTAGGGGGGCTTCTGCCGATAATGCCGCCTTCAGCGCATTGAACATCGGAAGCGGTTTATAGAGGGGCAGTTGCGGATCTAATCCGGGATTGAAGGTTGTCACGTAGGGCGGGATGCGTTCGTACTGATAGCCGGGCTTTCCTTCTTCGTAGGGCTTGCCGGCGAAGATCCCGTCGGAAAGATTGGGCAGTCGCGAGAAATCGTGATAGCCGAGATTCAGGTGTTCGATGCCGAACCAACTGACTTCCGAAGGAGAATAATACGCCAGCAGTGGTCGCGCCATCTGTACGGCGTTCTGATAAACGTCTATCGCCAGGGCTTCGCTGCGTCCATAATATGATTCGAAGGCTTTGTCGCCGGCAAAAGGGTACAGTTGTGAGGGCTTGCCGTAGTAGGTGGCGCCGGATTCGCCGACAATCAGCGGCTTGTTTAAGCCGGTTGGCAAGTCGCCGGTTCGCAGGCCGTGTCCGAAGTGCTTGCTCCAGACGGGCAGCCGACCGTCCATGTCGCGATCGCCGTCGAGGGTGATGAAGTCGCGCGTGGGATCTAATTGCTTGGCGCTTAGTGTCAGTTCTACCAGCAGGCTGTCCCATTTATCGGAAACTTCTTTGGGCGGCTTGTTCAGGAGGGCGATGGCAAACATCTCGTTGCCGGCGCTCCAGCCGATCACCGAAGGGTGGTTTCTATCTCTTAAAATCAAGCGATTGAAATGCTCCTGCGAGCGTTGCCAGGTGATGTCTTCTTCCGGATTCAATCGAATGGAAGAGCCGAACAAAGCCGTTTCATCCAACACCATTAAGCCCATCTCGTCCGCCAAATCGTAATACACGCGAGGCCAGGGCTGGGCGTGAGGACGCACGGCATTGCCTCCGAAGTCCTTAATCATCCGATACCAGGCGTATGCGAAGCGCCGCGAACAGATGTATGCGCTGAAGGGGTGCTGGATGTCGCCGAAGCACCGGATGCGTTCGCTGTTCAGCAGAAAGGCATCGCCTGCAATTTTCAACTGTCGCCAGCCGAAGCGCGTCGCCTTGCAGTCGAGCGATTGCTTATTGCCATTGATATTCAACAGCAAAGTATAAAGATTGGGCTGCGCGGGCGACCAGTACCTGAGCGCCCCGTCCACCTTCGTCTGCAAAACCAGCGTTCGCGTCTCGCCGCCTGTCAGCTCGATGCGTTTTCCGTCCGGGATTTGCAGTGCGGTATTGCCCGGCTCCCATGCCACATCGCCTGCGGAAAGCACATCGGATGCGTCCGTTTTGCTTATCCACTCTTTTACCTCGCCTGAGAGACTGACTTTCCGTTTCCCGGAGGACTGATTCTTCAGCGTAACCTCTATCTCCAGTAAATCCTTATCGACCAGGGGCTTTACAAATACGTCGGCAATGTACACTTCGGGAATCGCAAGGAGAAAGACATCCTGCCAGATCCCCAGCAAATCGTCAGTATTGGAACCGGGCGGATAAGTCGCTCCAAATTTGGGATATTGGGGATGACTTTTGTCGAAAAGCTTGCTGTGGCGCACGCCGACTATGATTTCGTTTCGGCTGTCCGGAAGCACGTAATCCGTAATGTCAAGCTCGAAGGGCAGATGACTGTCGAAGTTTTTGCCGGCTTCCTTTCCATTGATGTAAACCGTGCTTTCGCCTGCAACTGCCTCGAAATGAATAAAAATACGTTTACCGTTCCATGCTTCGGGAAAGGTAAACGATTTGCGCAGCCATGCCATGCGGGCGTGCACCCACTGTTCGGGATAAGACGGAAAGTAAACCGAACTTGGGGCGTAAGGCTGAGTGGTACCTTCGCCGGTTTTCGCGCCATTTCCCCAATCGTTTACATTGACGGCAGATGGAATTTTAATCGGTACTTCATCCCATTTTCCTGCGGTATAAGGTGGAAGTTCGGGCGTTTCGCTCATACCCTGTTTCCAATCTTTTGGTGCAGGGATTGCCTGTATGTCCCAGTATCCGTTCAGGCAAAGCTCGTCGCGAAAAGGCTTTTCCTGTGGAATAACTAAGCCTTCGGCTGGAGAAAAGTCGCCGTTGAATATTGCGCCCTGCCCGTAAATTGCCGGAAAGAAACAAAAAAATGCAAGTACATGTAATAAAATTTTCAAAACTCTCATAATCCATTTGCTTGTTTATAAAATGTTCACAAAAATACATGATATTTTTAATAAGATCAAAACTTCATAACTCATAATTCATAATTTTTTTTGCATATTTCTTTGCACAGTCAAAAATATGCATTACTTTTGCGCCGTTAAATAACAATCGGTAATCATAAAAATGGCACAAGAAATCTTTTTTCCTTTCGTTTTTTTTAACATCCAAAATTTGGATGTTGTTGATATTTTCTTAACACACACACACACACACACACACACACACACACACACACACACATCGCCAATACTTTTTTGTACGCGCGCGCGTAAGTTAATTATTCTTTACATATTAGCAAAACTTTTCCCGTTAAAAAAACAGGAAAAAATGGTGCGCGGTACAGGGTTCACAATGAAAACAACCAAATTATTTCTTTTGTCTGCGCTGGCATTTTTCTCCTGCGCAAACTTGCACGCTCAAGTAAGCATCGGTGGTCTGGAAGAACCCAAAACAGAGATAAAAAAATAATAGAGTATATTTATATTTGACGAACTAAGCAATAACAATAATAATTTTTAAACTATATGAAATGGGAACAAAATTCAGACAAACACGAAAAGGGATGATATCCGGGATAATACTGCTGGTTGCGGTATTTGTCTTTACACAAACTGTGCGTTCGCAGGTGACAATCGGTTCTACCATCGAACCCGCCAAAGGCACATTGTTAGACTTGAAAGAGTATGAGCCTGACTCAAAGAACGGAACTTCGACGAAAGGCATGATCCAGTCACGCGTAGAACTTACAGTCAGAGACGAACTGTATCCGATGTATGGCGTTTCGGGTGCGGAAGATGCTGATTATGCTGCGAATAAAAGTGACCTGAAAAAGAAGCATACCGGATTGACTGTTTTTAATATTGCCAACAATGGGGATTTTCTGATGGGACTGCATATCTGGGACGGTGCGGAATGGCGGAAGATTGACGACAGCCCCGTGCTCAAACCCGAAATATCATCCCTTGTATGCGGAAGCGCTTCTATAATCCCGAATCGTTATACATTGGCGACTCCTTACGAAGGAGTATTGACAATACCATATCTGGGTGGTAACGGAGGTACATACGAGGGTACGGCGCCGCAACCTGTTGATCATGGACTGTATATAGAACGTATTCAGGACAGGCTTGCCATCGGGGGCGGCGAAGTGATGTACCGCATATTCGGGACTCCGACAGTATCGTCACCTGCGCCGACTGCGTTTAATGTTGAATTTTTAGGAAAAGTATGTAACGTGTCTATGGGCAGCGGAGGTATAACTTCCTTATATGTCAAAAACCTGACCAGTGATGTGACTGTTACAGGCGGATATAGCTCCGAAGCCTATAAAACCGCCGTTGCGCTTCCTTTCGAAGAAATAATAATTACTGAGGCAGGTAGTTACGCCTTTGCCGTGCGGCTTTATGGTAAAATGACGAATGCTACGACCAATGTAACAGCACGCTATCCGTATTATATATATCTGCAAAGAAACGATAAGACCAATCTTCTGGACGCAGCAGAAATTGACATAGTAACTGCACCTCAGTCGATCCCTGATTATCAGGATTATAGTTATAGCATCGTTTTGGGAGGAATGTTCGAGCAGGGCGACAGGGTTATTATAAGCATGGGTGGAGATAAATGGGTTTTAAAGCAAGGCTCTCCTGCCAGCCCTGTCCGTACCAGCCTTATCTACTGGAAACTCTGATTCCGGTTCAGGCAGGAAATACAGGAGATTGCCCCTGTCATAGCCGGAAGATTTTATTTGTATATATACTGTTGATATTTAGTGATTTATTCAATAAATATACATATTGAAATATATTTGTTACACTGAAATTCACTGAGAAGCACTTATACTGCGCGCGGGGTGGTTTTGTGCATTGACATACTTCTTATCCACATAACAGTTACTGTGCCGTCGATTACCGCCAACGGCTCAACAGACGCTACCATTACAGTTGTTGACGGAAGCGCTGTGAATTTCGCTGTCGTTTCGCCGCAGGCAGACGTAACTTATCAATGGTTTGCAAACACATCCCCTTCCAATATCGACGGAGAGTCAAAAGGCACGGGCAACAGCTACATCCCGCCGGCTTTGACAGTGGGAACTTACTATTATTACTGTGTGGCAACATCCGGTTCCTGCCCCTCGTTTAATGCGCTTTCGGGCGTGATTACCGTTACGGTTATTCCCAATCCGGTTACACTGCCTGCGGGTAACGGGACATTTTCAGGAAAGACCTGTTTCGATGTTGTTCAGACCAATGACGATCTGGAATGTGGTCTGAAAGTGGATCGCAACAGCAAAAAGTATTCGTTTCTTGAGACGCCCACTCAGCTTTATACATTTACTCCGATTGGTACTCCAACCGATTTGATCTTTGCTCATAAGAATTTGGATGATGTCCATCTTGTCATAAAGAGTATTTCGCAGAATGAGAATGAAGTAACGGTTACGTTTTATCCGACTTTGAATGTGGATGCGGCGGGTCTTAGCCGTACAAATGCATTGAAAGCAGAACTGTATGCAGTGTTTATGCCTGGCTCTGGAGATACAGTCTCGGCAACAGAGACGCAGGTACTTACAATAAGGGGCAGCCCTATAATGTGAGGTGCGTACGGAGATTTTAACAGTTTATCCGGATATATTTTCGCGGTATGATTTGTGCAATTTTATGCACAAAATCATACCGCGAGAAGTATAGCTCCGTAATTGCCGGATGTTGGCGAGGATTGTGTTTTTCAGTCTATATTTGATTTTATTGCACGGGAATACCGTTCGCGTATCTTTTTCGGCAATTTCTTCACCACTTCGTCGTACGAATGGCGAATCCATTTTTTTATTTCCCCATCAGGCATATCCCTGTCAAGATAAATATTGTTCCAGTATTTTTTATTAAAATGGTAAGCCGGGGTCACCGCCGCATAGTGGTCGCGCAGAATTTCCGCCTGTTCCGGATCGCACTTAACCGCAACATTCGCATCTACATTATCCAGCGAGATAAGCAGGTACATTTTATTTTCCACTTTGAAAACGAGCGATACATCGTCAAAAGGAAACGATTCGGTCGTATTCTTCAAACTCAGACAAAAATCACGAACTTCTTCAACATTCATATTCGATTGTTTTTTTATCACAACCCATGTTTCTGCATTTTATTAAACAGCGTTTTCCGGCTGATGTGCAAAGCATCTGCCGTCAGTGTGCGGTTATAGTCGTAACGTTTAAGCGTATCCTCAATTAAATTCTTCTCGATTGCCGAATTTGTTTTTTTGATGATGTTCGGTTCCGTTTCCTCCAGCAACTCCGCCTCGATGGACTGCGGATAGCCTTTGATGCGCATCGGCAACTGGTCGGCGTCGATGACGCCGTGCTG
>JAISDK010000218.1 GCA_031264875.1 Prevotellaceae bacterium | reverse complement strand
GCGTCGCCATGGCGAAACAGACGAATCCAACAGCCAGTCCAACGACGCTTACAAGCGTCTGGTTTCTGTATTTCCACATATTGCGGAAGGCGACTTTAAAATAATGCTTTATCATGCTTGCTTATCTAATTATGAATTATGACTTGTTATCTGTTCAACGCTTTTACCGGATTTTCGCGGCTTGTTTTATAGACCCGCCCGCCAACGCAGAGGACAATAATAAGCATCAGTGCAAGCAATATTGCCACATAAATCCATGCGCTTATTTCGGTTTGTATTACATACTGCTGCAGCCAGCGTTTCATTATGATATACCCAACTGGAAATGCTATCAATGCTCCGACGGCAAGCAAAGTCAGATGTTCTTTGAAAAATATGTCGAGAATATCCTTGACTGTTGCTCCGTTCACCTTGCGAATAGCGATTTCCTTGCGCCGTTCTTCGCATGTAAGCGATATCATCGACACAAAGCCGAATATGCAGACTGTCAGGCAAACGATCGAAACGACGGTAAGTATGGCAAGCAAAGCGTTTTCCGATTTAAGGTATTTGCTGTACTCTTCTTCTGCATTGTAATATTCTGAATATTTATTGGGAAATTCCTTTTCAACGATTTTTCTGATTTTTTCCACGCAGGTTTTCCAGTTTCCTTCATCATATTTGAACATTATACATGGCAATTTCGACATACCGTCCGGACGACGACGGTAAAAAACCGGTTCGACTGCAATTGTCGGCGAAAAATTGTATATGTTTTTTATTACGCCCTTTACCTCAAAATCATTGAACGTTTTTCCTTCAGACCTGTACCATTCAAAAGTTTTTTCAGCCGATTCGTTTATCAGCACATATTTTCCATCGTCGTCATCTCTGTAAAATTCTCCTTCAATCAGTTCAAATTCATAAAATCTGGCATACTGTTCCGAAATCATACTGTACTGGCAATTTACTTCAGCCCCTTCACGGTTAGTTACGCTCGTAAAGTAGTGGAAAGGAGGTACCGGCAGCAAAGGATAATATCCGGCAAGAGTTTCCTTTATTTCGGGTATCTGTTTCACCTTATCATTCAATATCTCTATCTCTTCGGACGCTATCCATACATTTACCGAACCGCGGTTTTTGAATGAAAATCCCAAATCGGTACTGTTGTGCAGATAATACATCTGTTTAAGAATGACGAGCGTACAGAACGCAAACACAATACTGACCGTTAACTGAGTTACAATTGAGGCTTTGCGCAGTATCTTCCTGCTGCCGCGCATGCCCGCATTGAGCGTGCGGCGACGGAATATCGCAAGCGTCAAAAAGAAAACCGTAAGAGCCACGACAATGATTCCCACGATATATATGACTGATTCGAGATATATTGCAGACAGCTCCAGCTTGACGCCGGACACTGCGCAGAAAGGCGAATTGAGAATGTTGATGAACGCCAAGCCAAGTACAAGCGCGGCAATCAGCGACATGAAGAACTCGACCGACAGCATCATAAACAGCGACCGCCCGGACGCTCCGTAAACTGTCCGCAATGCAAGCTCCCGCTGGCGTATCCTGAAGCGGCTCACGAACAGGGTCAGCCAGTTGAACAGCGTGCACAGTATTAACAGGAAGCCGGCAATGGCAAAAATAATAATGTGCTGAAACTGTATGTCCTTTTTGATCTCAGGGTCTTTGTAATGCACCGAAGTAATCGGAGTAAGCATCATGTTTTTAATATCGGGACGCTGCAGAACTTCGTGTTCACTGAGTTTTTTCCCGAATGATTCCATGTCTACTCCGGAAACAACTTCAACAAGCGTATGTCCATACCGTTCCGAATCCATATTTGCTGTCAAAAAATCAAACGGGTAATTGCTGTGTTCAGGCAAATCGCTTGCTACGGCGCAAATTTCGTAATCTCCATCCATCTCAATCTTTTTACCGACAGGACTTTCAATTCCGAATATCTGCAGGGCTTTTTTGCGGGTAATTGCTACTTTTTTGCTTCCGGGTATCAAAAAATCCATGCTGCCTTCGACAATCATGACGTCGAACATGCGGAAAAACGAGGAATCAATACCGATAATATCGGCTTTATGATTGACTTCTTCATATTTGAAACCAATATTGTTCGGATACAGTATAGTTGCGTTTACTATTTCAGGAAAAGTGGATTTGAGATATCCTGCCAAAGAATAAGGCATGGAGCCTGAAATTTCATGAATAATAATATTGCCCAGCCCGGTGGCGCCAAAATGATTATTATGCCTGTACACGCGATACATCCTGTCGGCGTTCTTATGAAAACTGTCGTACGTCATTTCGTAGCGTATCCAGAGCGTTGCCATGGCGAAACAGACGAATCCAACTGCCAGTCCCGCAACGCTTACAAGCGTCTGGTTTCTGTATTTCCACATATTGCGGAAGGCTACTTTGAAATAATGCTTTATCATGTTATAATTAATTTAAAAAAAATACCTCAAACATTCGATTTCCATTCTCGGAGGTTCGATTTTGACTTAAAAAGGTATTCCATAATGCCAAAATGACAGTCCGACGATGTTCGGAAGTATTCCATTGACGCTTTTTAATATTCCATCAATGCTTTTCGATTGAAAGACGACGTTTTTTGATTCTAAAAACATTTCCTGAAGATGTTCAAGCAGTCTTTTTGATATTATCGAGACCGTTTTTAGTTCCCGCTCCAAGTTTTCCGTCTATTCGTTCTTCGCTGTTTTTGGACGTCC
>JAISDK010000212.1 GCA_031264875.1 Prevotellaceae bacterium | reverse complement strand
TCTTTACTGCATGAGACAAACAACAGTATGATAATTATTAAAACATCTTTTCTCATTTTGTTTTTACTTGAAACTTATAAATCACTAACTTTAAGAAAGCAGGAAGAAAATTATTCCATTTTCTTCCTGCTTGAAAGGAAGAATTGTTATTTATCAAACTTTCATTCTAACGATAAAGAGTCTTTTCTTGCAAAATATTCTTCCTTGGATTTCATAAACGCCTCAAGCATCAAATCTCTCCAAAAAACAGAGGTTGTATCCAGATAATTATTTATCACATCCACGTCTTTTTGTGCAGCATCATAATATACCTCCGGTATGCCCCGTTTCCTCAAATCCTCTTTCCCGAAAGTTCTTTCCAATCGTCCGTCCTTTACCGCATAGCCTTCATATACTAATACTTCCGCCTTTTGTAATATCGCTTTGTCCTCTGCCGTACGCAAACTGTCCGGCGTCATTAGTGCGCTGAACAACAACTTGTACCGGCTGTTTTGTTCCATGTCGTTCAAATTAGCCGTACTTTTTGAATTTTCCGCACAGGAATAAGATATCCCAAACGAAATGAAAGACATTAATATCAATATGGCTGTCTTTTTCATATTCATATTTGTTTCCGGTATTTTATTCATCCATAAAACTCGCACTAAGAGTTCCGCCACCGGAGCAAAGAGTCTTTCCGGTGATTGTCATATTTGTGTTGCTCATAGGTAAATTAACAATCGTGGAGCCACCGGAAATTCCGGATATTGTATATGCGCTTGTTGCACCTCCACAATTAACAGAGCCACTACAAGTACCTATTAAACATGTCATAGTTGTTACAATCTTAACCTTTTTTTTTCCGGGTGGTATAAATACTGAAGCCGATCCATTACTGCCATTTGAGGGTAAAGTAAATTGACAGGCAAAATTTTTATTTTCAGAACCTTCTTTCAAACGAATTTTCGGAATATCAACTTCTTTATTGTCATTTAATTCGACTTTAATTCCATCTTTTTGACATTCGATAATGAAAGCATTTGCTTGAATGATTTCTGTTTGCATTCTGGCATAATCAGACCGGGATATACCCAATGACATAGCTTTTTTTTCCGATAGATTTAATACATACTGATCATCTATAAGTTCCAAATAGTTAGAAGCAATCCGATTGGCTTCCTGACTGTCAACTGTTGGAGAAACTGAAAGGTTATCACTTTCATTGTTACAGCTCTGCATGAAAATCCCTGTTGAGATCATGCTGACAAATATAATCCCCAAACCAAAAATATTGTTCTTTGATTTTTTTAATATATCGTTCATAGTTATCATTTTTTATACTCACACAAACCTTTTAATTATTTTATGTTTTCGCAAGTAATTTCTTTCAAAATTCTTGAAAGGCGTTTGCAATCTCCTTTCATCCTGCCATGTCTGCTTCGACCGTTTCCGTCCGTCCCTGTCTTTCCCTCAAAGCATAAAGAAAAAAACATTTCACCCGGACACCCTCACGGAGGCAAGAGTTCCTTTGGAGTTTCATTCTCCAAAAGATGGCCTTGCCTGGATTGTGTTTTATTAAAAGGTTCGACATTCATCCGGCTTTCCGGCGCCGGAACATTTATTTTTTCTTCCCTGTCTATCAATTCTTGCATTTTCTGTCTGATCGCATGGATTGTAGCGGAAGGGATTTTGACTTTTTTATCTATTATTTGTTGTGCCAGCATTCGTGCTTCATCCGTACGTCCGATGGCTGTGTAAAGTTCTGTTAGCTGATATAACGGTATGAATCGTCCCGGGCACATGGATGCGGCAAGTTTAAAATGCTTTTCCGCTTCGTCGTACCTGCCTAATTCCTTATAATTGTAGGCAAGCAGCATCTGGACATCCATGTCATTATAGTATCGAACACATCGTTCAAATACCGACAGGCTTTTTGCATAGCCCTTTACCTCGTGCAACTCTGCGGCGTGATTATACAGGAACAAGCCATTTTTTCCGAGATACTTATACAACCTATCGTATTCGGGCAATACTTCCCTTGTTCTTCCCGCTAATGACTGCTTTGCAATAATGTTCCACCGGATTTCCGCGTTCATCAATGGAACGACTGTAATCAAAAGCGCGATTGCAATCAAAACCAGTCCCGTTCTTGTCGCATTGACTGTACTGCGGGATGATACTTTGCCGGACGGACAGATCAGGGCTATATTAAGAAACGCTATCAGCCAGGTGAACGGATATTTGAATGGATACGAAAAACAGGACAATACGGCCAGCGATAACATACTTAACAGGGCAATAAACCTGATATACGACGGTTCACGAAAATAACAGCGGATAAGCAGGTAGCACAATAATGCAATACAAGCCATTCCGATAATACCATGCTCTGCCCACACCAGCAGGTATTCATTGAACGGATGCAGCACATTGTCGGCCAGGTCTGCATATTTACTGTCGGGATGTGTTTCAAAATATTCTGCCTGATACAGCATATACTTTGCGTTGAATGTCCCGTATCCATGACCGGTAAAAGGTTTGTCCCGAATCATGTCCCATGTACTTTGCCATACCGAAATCCGCCCGTCGGCAGAATCCTTTTTCAGGAAATACAGGCCGGTCATGCTTGCGGCTATGATACAGACAAGCAGTATTTTCATCCAATTCTTCCATTTGATTCCCAAATAGTTGCCACACAGCAAATAACATAGAATCACAGCGAATCCGGCGATTATGGCCGCCCGTGCCTGAGAAAGCACAATCACGGAAAACAGCAGGACGGTAATGAAGACAGCAATATATTTGACGGTACGGGAAGTATTACGGAAAAAATAGAATGTAAAGGGCAACACACAAACCAAAGCAGCGGTAAAACCGGCAGGATTGTCAAAACTCCCCGTTAACCGGACATGTTTGGTCGATAATAACAAACCGGGGTAATTCAATACGCCATAACAGGCAAGGATAGCCATTAATACCACCGTAATCCCCAGGATATATTTGATGGGAAAAATCACAGTCATCTGCTGCGAAAAGAAAAACAGCAGTAACAGACAAACGGCCTGCGTTATCAGCTGATAATTGAAACCGGAAACGAGGCAATCCCTTAAAACAATCAAAAAATAACATAAAAGCATCGGTATCCATACTGATTTCAGTGGAATATACAGGCTACGGTGAAATATCCCCGATATGATACCGACGATACCAACGCCTGTTATCAGCCCAAACCATTTGGGCGTTATTTCCTGATTAACAAAATGACGGGAAGTAACGAACAGAGTGACACAGCATAGAATACCAAACAGTATTCCAGCGATTAATCTGTTTATGATGACTTTCATTGTTTCTTTTCTCTTTATCATATCTTTCTTTATATTAACCGGGTTATTAATCGAATTTCAGCGCCAATGAATCTCATGATCAGGTGTAACAAAGAATGTTTTACCCTTCTTTCGAAGCGTAAGATTTTCTATATACAGTATTGCCTGCGATGGTACACGATATTTCAACGAACCGTTATCTGTCGCTGTTTGTTTGCCCAGTGACGTCCATCCGTCTTTCGTCCAATAAAACAGCTCATAATGATGTCCCTCGTATATAAACTGACCGTCGTTTTTCGGCAGGTAGCGGATTTTACGAATCTGTTTCCGTTCTTGAAAATAAGTCCCGTCCATGCCCCGCTTTTTTCAGCTGCTTCATAATAAGTGGTCACGTCTCCGTCAAATGCCTTGTCGCAGGTGCTGTTTGAATTA
>JAISDK010000168.1 GCA_031264875.1 Prevotellaceae bacterium | reverse complement strand
GTATCCAGTTTTTGATAATATCGGCAGCTCTTGCCTGTCCATCTTTGGCGTTAGCCATATCGGTCAACGAAATATAGTCTTCACTCTTTGACACTATAACCGTTATTTCCGTTCCCTGTACATTGATTGTTTCTTTTTTAGCCATATTTTTATTCTATAAATATGTAATTTATTTCACTCTCAATTTTCAAGTTTCGACTGTATATTGTCAATAATTTCGTCAATAGCATCGTTTAATCCGTCGATATTTTTTCCGCCGGCGGTAGCAAAATGAGTCTGTCCGCCGCCGCCGCCCTGAATCTGTTTTGCCGCCGAACGAACCAGTTTTGCAGCGTCGAATCCGCTTTTGACAAGATCATCGCTAAGCAAGAGAGCAATATAAGGTTTATTGTCAGCCTCGGAGCCTGTAAGAAACATGAATTTTTCCGTAAATTCTCCTCTCAGCTGGAGCGCTATGTCTCTTATAATGTCGGAAGGATAATATACTCTTCTTAGAATAAGGGCGCTAATTCCATTGATTTCCTGTATTTGCTTTATCAGTTCGTTTTTGAGAATCACGAGCTTTTCTTTCTTAAATTCATCGACTATTTTCTTCATTTCCTGATTTTCGGTAAAGAATTTTTGCAATGCCTGTATCAGGTTAGGCGCATTGCTGAACATTTCGCGAACACTGAGTAGCAAATCCTGCTGTATGTAAAGGAACGCTTCACATTTTTCGGCAGTAACGGCTTCTATTCTGCGTATTCCGGCGGCTATTGAGCTTTCGCTGACGATTCTGAATGTACCGATGCTTCCGGTTTGACTGATGTGAGTGCCGCCACAGAGTTCGATTGAATCGCCGAAGCGGATTACTCTTACCTTGTCTCCGTATTTTTCTCCGAACAGCGCCATTGCACCCATCGATTTTGCCTCGTCAATGTGAATGTTCCGATACTCGTCAAGCGGAATATTGTCTCTTATCGCTTTTGTGACGAGACATTCGACCTGCCTGATTTCCTCGATGGTGACTTTTTGGAAGTGAGAAAAGTCAAAGCGCAGAATATCGGAAGATACAAAGGATCCTTTTTGCTCGACATGCGTTCCCAGTACTTTCCTCAAGGCATAGTGAAGGAGATGTGTAGCAGAGTGATTACATTCCGTAGCTGTCCGTTTTACGGCGTTTACCGACGCCATGAATGTTCCGGACAGGTTATTGGGCAGTTTTTTTGCAAGATGTACCGAAAGATTGTTTTCTTTTTTAGTGTCAAATATTTCTATATTCTCCGCTTCCGATTCCAGCAGGCCGCTGTCGCCAACCTGACCGCCCATTTCGGCATAGAAAGGGGTTTTGTTGAGGATAATCTGGTAAAAATTCCTGTCTTTCTGCTTCACTTTCCGGTATCGGAGTATTTCGGTTTCGACCGAATTACAGTCGTATCCAACAAATTCCGATTCTCCTTCCCTCAGTACAATCCAGTCATCAACTTCTATTGATGCAGCATTGCGGGCGCGTTTTTTTTGCTTTTGCATTTCCGAATCAAATCCCTCTTTATCGGCCAACAGTCCATGTTCTTTTAAAATCAGTTCTGTAAGGTCGAGTGGAAATCCGTAAGTGTCGTACAGTGTAAATATATTTGCGCCGCTGATCTGTATTTCTTCCTGTTTTTTACTTTCGCGAATGAGCTTGTCGAGCATGCCGATTCCTATTACGAGCGTACGCAAAAACGACAGTTCTTCTTCGCGAATGACTTTCTCTATCAGCTGTTGCTGCCTGAGCAGTTCGGGGAATGTCTCGCCCATTTCATCAACCAGAGTTTCCACCAGTTCGCAGATAAACGGCCTGTCAAAATCAAGGAAGGTATATCCATAGCGTACAGCCCGGCGCAATATCCTCCTGATGACGTACCCCGCTTTCACATTCGAGGGCAGCTGGCCGTCGGCAATCGAAAAGCTAATGGCTCTCAAATGGTCGGCAACTACGCGCATTGCGATATCCGCATCTTTGTTGTCTCCGTACTTTTTTCCCGACAGTCCGGCTATTTTTTTGATTACGGGCTGAAAAACATCGGTGTCATAATTGCTTGTTGTACCCTGCAACGCCATGCACAGTCGTTCAAATCCCATTCCCGTATCGACATGCTTTGCGGGAAGTGGTTCCAGGCTTCCGTCGGCTTTGCGGTTGAACTGCATGAATACCAAATTCCAAATCTCTATCACCAGGGGATTGTCCTTATTTACCAGCGCTTCGCCGGGTGTTACGGCACGTTCGTCGTCGGTTCTCAGGTCAATATGAATCTCGCTGCAGGGGCCGCAGGGGCCGGTATCGCCCATTTCCCAGAAATTGTCTTTTTTGTTTCCCGGAAGTATTCTGTTTTCGGGGAGATACTGTTTCCACAGGTCGAAAGCCTCCGTGTCTCTTTCGGTACCGTCTTTTTCGGAACCTTCGAAAATCGTGGCATACAGCCTGTCTGCAGGTATGCCATATACTTTGTGAAGCAATTCCCATGCCCAGTCTATCGCTTCTTTCTTGAAGTAATCTCCAAACGACCAGTTGCCAAGCATCTCGAACATGGTGTGGTGATAAGTGTCGTGACCGACTTCTTCGAGATCGTTGTGTTTCCCTGAAACTCTGAGACATTTCTGCGTGTCGGCGATTCTGTTTGCGTTCACTGTTCCGTTTCCCAGAAAAATGTCTTTAAACTGATTCATTCCGGCATTGGTAAACATCAGTGTCGGATCGTTTTTCACTATCATGGATGCAGAAGGAACTATCTCATGTCCCTTGCTTTTAAAAAAATTTAAAAAGGTTGCCCTTATTTCTTTTGATGTCATAATTTTCCATTACAAATAACGCGCAAAATTAATTTTTTTATTTTATTATATAAGGATAAGGAAAATTCTCGCCAAATTGCTGATTGGATAACGACGGTTTAGCCACATAAAAAAAAATATCTACCTTCGCGCGGTAAAAACAGTCAAAAAATGGCAAAAGAATTAACATTTTTAGTAAGCAGTATGGAATACATAAATTATCCGACATGGATTTACCGGGAGAAACTCTGCACCCGGATGGCAAACATTATCCCTGATAATGAGAGAATCGAATGTGAAAATACATTGAATATAAATATATAGATTGTTTAACAGATATGAGCTACAGGAATTTTAAATTAATTATTATTTGTTGTTTATTGACAACGCAAGTTTCATTGAACGCTCAAAAGGATCTTAGCAACAAAATAGGAGTAACTTTCTCTTCTTTGGGCGTTAATGATATTTTGGGACAATCAGTCGCCAACAGTTTCAATTATGAAGGCAAGAACTTTTATGCACTGGGACTTACCTATATAAGAGGATTGAATAAATGGCTTGAAATAGAAACCGGTCTGGAATACGTGAAACATAACGTAAACATTATACCAAATGTTATGCCCGGTACAAATATTTTCATGCGAACACAGCAAACAGGACTTCCGCTGCTTGATATTCCTGTAACTGTGAGAGCTAACTTCCTGAAATATTTTTTTATCAATGCAGGAATATTGCTTGATATTGATATTTCAAACAGTATTTATCTTGAAAATCAGACAGGATTCGGAGGGATTGCCGGATTTGGCGCCAATTATGATTTCAAGTCCGGATTATCGATTTTTCTGAATCCCTATATAAAAGCACATTCATGGATATATGTAGGGGAGCGGCAAAAAATTCTGGAAAAGGGATTCCGGCTGGGAATTACATACGACTTGCGTAAAATCATAAAAAAATAATCGTGTACACAGCAGAAATCATAACTGTAGGCGATGAAATACTCATTGGCCAGATTATTGACACCAATTCCGCCTGGATGGCAAACCAACTGAATCTGGCAGGAGTGAAAGTCAATAAAATAACATCCATATCCGACAATGCGGAAGAAATAAAAACAGCTTTGTCGAAGGCCGAAAACAATGCAGATATTGTGCTCGTAACCGGAGGTCTCGGTCCCACAAACGATGATATAACCAAAAAAGTATTAGCCGAATATTTTGGTTCCACCCGTATGGTCGTGCATGAGCCGAGTTTGAGATTTATCGAAACACGTTTTGCCAAAAGAGGCATTGCCATGAACAGTCTCAACAGACAGCAAGCCGAAGTTCCCGACTGTTGCACAGTTATACCCAACAATCACGGAACGGCTCCGGGAATGTGGTTCGAAAAGGGTAAAACCATTTTTGTTTCGATGCCGGGCGTACCTTCCGAAATGATGAAAATGTTGCCTGACATACTGGATTTGTTGAAGCAAAAAGTCGTGTTGCCCAAAATTTTCCATAAAACAATGATGACATACGGAATTTCGGAATCCGAACTTGCTGAAAAAATAGAAATCTGGGAAAATTCATTGCCGGAAAAAATAGCGCTGGCTTATCTTCCAAATATCGAAACAGGAGTAAAGTTGAGATTGACAAGTTATGCCTATGATGAAAAACAGATTATCGAAGAACAGTTTAACAAACTGACTGCCATTTTGGGAAAATATATTTACGGATATGAACCGGATACTCTGGAATCGGTTTCAGGCAAGCTCCTGCTCAAAGAAAGGGCAACGGTTGCAACAGCCGAATCGTGTACGGGAGGACGCATTGCGCACAGAATAACTTCCATTCCCGGCAGTTCCGCATATTTTAAGGGTGGAATCATTGCATATTCCAACGAAATAAAAGCAAAAGCACTGGGCGTAAATCCTGCAGATATCGAAAAATTTGGAGCCGTCAGCAGCGAGGTCGCCCTGCAAATGGCTGAAGGAGCTTGCAGAATGTTAAATACCGATTATGCGGTTTCGACAACAGGAGTGGCTGGACCTACAGGCGGAACAGTAGATAAACCCGTTGGACTGTGCTGGTTTGGAATAGCGACACCAAACGGGACAAAAACTTTTTCTCACAATTTTATTGGTGACAGGCAGGAAAATATTGCAGCCGCCTCGTCGGTAGCGTTGAATATATTGAGATTGCACATTCTATCCGGATTATGACTTGTGATTCCGACTTAGTTTTATAAGAGTTTTCTGTATTTTTTTGACAAAACAGGGTCCCTGGTAGATGTATCCGGTATAGAGTTGAATCAAGTCAGCGCCGGCGTCAATCATGTTCACAGCGTCGGCAACGGTCATTATCCCTCCTACAGCGATTATTGGAAGTTTACCCGATGTTTGTTCATGTATGTATCTAACGATTTCCAGCGAACGCCTGGTTAGCGGTTGCCCGCTCAATCCTCCCTGCCCTATTTCGCTTATTTCTTTGTCCGATGTCTTAAGGCCTTCTCTCGATGTTGTTGTATTTGTTGCAACTACTCCGTCTATTCCCGTTTCCCTGATTATATACAGAGTGTCGTCGATTTGCTCAAATGACAAATCAGGCGAGATTTTCACCAGCACAGGTTTATACACATCCATATATTTACGCTCGTTAGCCAAACTTTTCAGCAGGATCTCCAAATCGGTCTTATTCTGTAGCTGTGTCAAATTCCCGACATTCGGGCAACTGACATTTACGGTGAAATAATCTACATAATCGTATAGACCCTTGAACGTTTTCAGGTAATCGCTTACGGCGTCCGTATTTGGAACCATAGTATTTTTTCCAATGTTTCCTCCGACTATCACTGTCCGGTTGCTTTTCTTTCTCAAGCGCTTGATAATAATCGCCAAGCCATCGTTATTAAATCCCATTCTATTAATCAGGGCATTATCTTTTTTCAATCGAAAACTCCGGGGCTTTGGGTTTCC
Source organism: Prevotellaceae bacterium (assembly GCA_031264875.1). Taxonomy (GTDB): domain Bacteria; phylum Bacteroidota; class Bacteroidia; order Bacteroidales; family UBA932; genus JAIRLF01. The sequence goes on along the minus strand of JAISDK010000168.1, from coordinate 3,444 downwards.
GGGCTGACTTTTGGGTGTAACTGTCCCGATTTCGACAAAAGCGAAACCGAAGTTTCCAAGAATATCAAATATTTCGGCATTTTTGTCGAATCCGGCAGCGAAACCTATTGGATTCTTGAAAGTAAGTCCAAATACTTCCTTTTCCAGCGCGTCATTCTTTACGGATAAGATTTTTTTTAGCAGACAAGGAAGACAGGGTACATATTTCACTGATTTTATGAGAAACAGAACTGCATGATGCGCCTTTTCCGCAGGAAGTAAAAACAACAGAGAACGAAATATTTTATACATATCAGAATTATATAATTATAGTTAATAGTCATCCGATTGACGACAACTCGGCGGAAAGCGAGGGATTCGAACCCCCGGTACAGTTGCCCGTACACCGCATTTCGAGTGCGGCCCGATCGACCACTCCGGCAGCTTTCCTGAATGTTTTCTGGGGCGCAAAAGTATATAAAATTTGCAGTCCAAACTAATTTTAATGATACTTTTTGATAATATTCAAATAATCAACATGATTACGCTTCATATATCAGTCAGTTTTTTTGGGATTTCAGCCTCGAATGTGATTATTTGCTTCGTAACCGGATGTCGCAGAGTAAGGATTGCAGCATGTAAGCCTATCCGTCCGACAGGAGATACTACAGAACCGTATTTTTTGTCGCCTGCTATCGGGTGTCCAATGTCCTGCATGTGTACCCTGATTTGATTTTTCCGACCGGTTTCAAGTTCGATTCTCAACAGCGACAAACTGTTGGAGCGCTTGATTACCTGATAGTGGGTAATAGCTTTTTGTCCCCCATTGTCGTTGAAGCTGGAATATACCTTTTTGGACTTCCGGTTTTCGGTAAGCCATGAGATGATTGAATCCCTGTCCTTTTCGACAACACCTTCGACCATGGCATAATAAATACGCTTGTGAACATCCTTATGCCAGTTTTCCTGCAGGGCAATCTGTATATCCTTCTGTTTTGCAAACAACAGCACACCCGATGTTTCTCTGTCAATGCGGTGTACAATGTAGAGCTTGTTGTTGGGATTCTGTTTTTTCAAATAATCTTTAACAATTTGAAATGCTGTCGTATCTTCTTTTTTTTCGGTAGCCACAGCAAGTAACCCTTCCGATTTATTTACAGCGATGAGGTAATCGTCTTCATAAATAATTCGGAGTTTGGCATGATGAAAATCTGTTTTCGATTTCGAGAAATTAATGGCGACACGATCGTTTTCATGTAATGGAAAATTGTATCCTGTTTCTATCCTGTCATTAACAGAAATCTGTTTATGTGACAGTAAGGATTTGATTTTGGTTTTACTCATGTTTTTCATTTTTGTAAAAACGAAATCGAACAGTCCCGACTTCTCTCCAACTTTGAAAACCACTGTTTTTGTCTTTTCCATTTTTTTCTGTTTTATTTCACAAAAGTATTAACAAAAAATAATCCTCACAGCAGTTATAATTTCCTCTCATCCAACTTTATTCGGCATATATTCGGAATATCGTGGCGACATGGCGGGTTTGCCCCGGTTATCAAACTGTCTCAATCATGGTGTCTTTAAAAAAACTCCAAATATCGGTATTCGGAAGCGGGGCTGTTATGCTTACCGGTTCTTTTTTTACCGGATGGATAAATGATATTGAATAGGCAATGAGCGAAATACTTGCATCCTTATTTGCGCGATCGAATCCATACTTCAAATCGCCTTTGACCGGAGATCCTATTGCTGCAAGTTGACATCTTATCTGGTGATGCCGTCCGGTAAAAAGACGGATTTTCAGCAAAATATAATTGTCGCTTTTACCCGCTACAGTATATTCCAGACGAGCTTCCTTCGTGTTTCTCTTGGAGAAATTATAGGCGTATGATTTATTTTGTTCTTCATTTCTCAGGAGATAGTGAGTAAGAATGTCATGTTCTTTTGGCGGAGCATTTTTGACTATTGCAAGATATGTCTTTTTAACCTCTCCGAAGCGAAACAGTTCATTCAGACGAATTAACGATTTGCTGGTTTTGGCAAAAATTATTACTCCCCCGACGGGACGGTCTAAACGGTGTACAATCCCCATAAAAACATCGCCGGGTTTATTATCTCTCTGTTTTATAAATTTCTTCAGAAGTTCAACCAAAGGTTCATCACCTGTTTTATCACTTTGTACAATCTGGGATGATTTTTTATTTATCACTATAATATGATTATCCTCATACAATATTTCCGGAACGAAGATATCCTGTTCTGTCATTTTTGCCGTTTTTTATACTGAGTAAACTCTTTTACACGGTTTATTGTTCAAATTATAGCTTAGCAATTACTGTTTCCGTACCTTTTACGCAATCGCCTTTTTTAACACAGATTTCAGTGCCCAGTGGAAGAAACAAGTCCATTCTTGAACCGAATTTGATGAATCCCAATTGTTGATTTTGCACTACAAGCTCGTTTTCCTTAACATATGTAACTATTCTTCGCGCGATATAACCGGCTATCTGCCGGAAAAGTATCTCTGTAGTTCCCTTGTTATTAACATCTATCACAAATGTTGTACGTTCATTTTTTTCTGATGATTTCGGATGCCAGGCAACAAGATATTCACCCTGATGATGCCGGAAATATTTCACTTTTCCATCTACCGGAACCCAGTTTATATGTACATTATTAATTGACATAAATACGGATACCTGCAATCTGCGGTCTTTAAAATATTCTGTTTCTTCAACTTCCTGAATAATGACAATTTTGCCGTCACAAGGAGAAAGTACAGCGCCTTTGACTGGAAAAAGCGAACGGTTCGGAATCCGGAAAAAGCGAAACATAAAAATAAAAAGTATAAAAAATAACGTTGCGGCTGCCCATAACCAGATGAAACTGTAGTACCATGCAGATATTAAAAATATACAGAAACCAACTCCTGTAACCTTCACAAACGTTTTTCCTTCTTTATGTAATCTCATATTATGTTTTAATTTTTTCTAAATTCAACAATTTGATAAAATATTAATATTCAATATATAAATATATGATAAAGCAAAAGGAAAAGCGAACAGCGCACTGTCGAAACGATCGAGAATCCCGCCGTGTCCCGGCATTATTTTTCCGCTATCCTTCACTCCCGCGGCACGTTTCAGCATTGATTCGGCAAGGTCGCCAAAAGTGCCGGACAAAGAGACAATTATCGCTAAAACAAACCAGTGGATTTCATCGAAAACATACCGTTCTTTCCAAATGGACGACAATATGAAAGCTGCTAATAAGGAAGTTATTAATCCTCCGAAAAATCCTTCCCACGACTTATTGGGTGAAATTCGCTCGAACAGTTTATGTTTGCCATTGCGTCCAAACATCATCCCAAAACAATATGCACCTACATCGTTACTCCAAAGGAAAATAAACAAAGCCAGAAAAATCCGGTAATCGTAATTGCCTTCATGCATAGTCAATTCCGTT
>JAISDK010000012.1 GCA_031264875.1 Prevotellaceae bacterium | reverse complement strand
GGGGCGAACCTGTGTGTTCGCCCTGTGTGTTCACCCTACATAACAAATTTACACCGCGTACGGTATAGATAAACCGACAAACTTAAATGAAGAATTCTTCATCCTCATTGCCCCACTCTGTTACCATCAATGGTACAACGATGCTTTCATTGGCGGTTAAATTTACATGACAGTTATTTGTTTTTTTTGAATTAAAGCGCTTTAATGGGCAACTGCGCTACATGATGTTGCTGATAACAAACTTAATCTTTACCTGCCTGTAGATTTACCGGATTTTTGCCATACTCCGGAAAATTTTGAACTGTTAAATTTATTAGTACTTTTGCCGACCGAATGATTTGGATAAAATTATGATGAAATTTTTGAAAAAGAGAAAAATAATAGTGTGTTTGACCCTGATTTTTTTCCTGTATTTATGTATAACAGCTTCCGTGTCGGCAAAATATCAACTCAACAAAAAAACAGCCTGTAAAGTAGCAGCGGACACTATAATCTACAAACCGTCTTTCGATTATAAATTTGCGAAAGCAAAACCCAATATCATTGTAGATAGTGACAGTTCGCTGTATTGTTTTTTTGAAAAGCTGAGCTGTTTGCGAAAGCTGTCAAATGATTCCATAAGAACCGTTTCGGTGGTACATATTGGCGATTCACATATTCAGGCCGATTTTTTTACGGGAACCGTCCGAAAGCTGATGAATCACTATTTCGGAAATCCGGGCAGAGGACTTATTGCGCCTAACAGACTGATGAAAAGCAATAATGGACGGCACTACAAGATAACGTCATCGAACCAGTGGCAACATTCCTTTGTCGTAAAACCCAATGACATACCTATCGGGGTCACAGGGCTGGGACTGCAAACTAAAAATACGACGGCAAATATCAATATTCTTACTGTCGATGAATCGTTTCCCGGTGAATGGGATTTCAGTAAAATAACGGCATACTGCAATCTCGAAAAAGCAGAAATATGCTTACTGCATCCCGGCGTTACAGGAATGGATACGGTTAATCCTTTTGCCAAAGCCTTTCTGCTGGACAGTCTTACCAACAATGTGGAAATACGGTTTATATCTCCCGAAAAAGAAATTTCCGTTTCCGGATTTCACCTGTCCAACGGGAAAAGGGGCGTATTTTATCATTCGATAGGCATCAACGGGGCAAGATTTGACAGCTACAACCAGTGTTCCGAAGACTTCTATCAGCAGATAGCTTCTCTTGAACCCGACCTTGTTATAATATCGCTGGGAACAAACGAGGCAATGATAAAAACAATCGACGAGGACCAGCTGTATTCGGACATATCCGATTTTGTCTTTAACATACGACATTCATCCCCCAATACAGTCGTGATATTTACAACTCCTGTGGAAACATTTGCAAAAGCAGGCAGAAAAATACCCACCGTACCCAATCATAAAATAGGGAAAGTCAGGGATATTATCGTCAGCTTTGCCGGCAGAAACAAGTATCCCTGCTGGGACTTGTATGAAATAGCGGGAGGCAAAGGTTCTGCTCTGGAATGGAATAAAAAGCAATTATTCGTCAGAGACAGGATACATCTCACTCAACGGGGATATGAATATCAGGGCGAACTCCTGTTTGAAGCCATTATGAAATCCTACAATCAATATATAAAGGCAAATATATGATTTTTGACTTTGATCCTGACAAGTTTTTCAGGTTATTTTTGTACAGCCGCAATGCACCAATGATATTCAACAGCGGCTTTTTCCTGTTTCTCTTTCTTGCCTTTATGTTTATATACATAAAATTGCGAAAAAAAGACAATTACAGGATTCTCTACGTAATAGCTTTTTCGTATTATTTTTACTACAAATCGAGCGGGATATATTTTCTGATAATGCTGTTTGTGACAGTCTGGGACTTTTTCATCGCCAAAGAAATGTATGCCGTTGAAAACAAATTAAAAAGAAAGCTGCTGATGATACTTAGCATTACGGCTAATCTGGGAATGCTCTGCTATTTTAAATATACAGATTTCTTTTACGAAATGTATTGCTCTCTAAGCGGACAGAATTTTTCTTCTTTGGATATATTTCTGCCGGTAGGAATTTCGTTTTTCACATTTCAGTCAATGAGCTACACCATTGACGTTTACCGGAAACAGCTGGCGCCGCTGAACAGATTACAGGATTTTGCCTTCTACATCTCGTTTTTTCCGCAGTTAGTCGCCGGACCCATTGTAAGGGCTAAAGATTTTATCCCGCAAATCCATAAGCCTTTGCATGTAAGCAAAGAAATGCTGGGCAGAGGCATATTCCTGATTATTGCAGGCCTGTTCAAAAAAGCTGTAATATCGGATTACATAAGCGTGAATTTTGTGGACAGGATTTTTGACAACCCCAATTTGTATTCGGGAGTAGAAAACCTGCTTGGACTGTACGGATATACGCTCCAGATTTACTGCGATTTTTCGGGATATTCCGACATGGCCATCGGTATAGCCCTGCTGTTGGGATTCCATTTTAACACCAATTTCGATTCCCCGTATCAGTCGGCCACAATAACAGAGTTTTGGCGAAGATGGCATATTTCCCTGTCGTCATGGTTGCGCGACTATCTGTATATCTCGCTGGGCGGCAACCGAAAGGGAAAGATACGGACATATGTTAACCTGATAATTACAATGCTGCTCGGAGGACTGTGGCATGGACACTCTTTGAGGTTTGTGTGCTGGGGACTTATTCACGGCCTTGGCCTGGCGATACATAAGCTTTTGATGGGGCTTTTTCCGAATTTGAAGCCCTCCGGCAACGGAATGAAACCGGTATGGAAAATACTCGGAACGTTGCTTACCTTCCATTTTGTCTGTTTTTCATGGATATTTTTCAGAGCGGAAAGCTTTGAAGCCGCGATAAGTATGATTAAACAGATATTCACGTTCTTCCATCCCGAAATACTGACAGATGTATTGAATGGCTACAAAATGGTGTTTGTGGTAATGCTTGTCGGTTTTGTCCTGCATTTCATGCCCAAAAGTCTGGAAAATAAATTTATAGACTTTACTGTTGGAATGCCGTTAATCTGGAAGGCAATAGTCATGCTTGCCGTTATTGTGTTCATAATGCAGATTAAATCCTCGGAAATACTGGCATTCATCTATTTCCAGTTTTAGAATCCGCAATAAATCATCAGGAATTTTTTATGAATCAGATAGAACAGCTATAAATATGATCCATGTTAAAAACATTCGATATTGAATTTTTTCGTACCTTCGGCTGTTTTTATTATGGTTATTATAACAGAAAATATTTGATAAACAACATTTAAACAGTAAATTATTAAAAAATAATGATATGAAGAAAGTATTAAAATACTACATGACACTGATTTTAATCCTGCCTGCCTTTATTACCCTTGCCCAGTCCGACGATGAAGGCAGCAACAGGGGATATATTGTAAAAGTAGGCGATATGGCTCCCGATTTTGAAATAGAGTACGAAGACGGGACGAAGAAAAATTTAAGCTCCTTTCGCGGAAAAGTTGTGATGCTGCAATTCACGGCGAGCTGGTGTGGCGTTTGCATGAAGGAGATGCCTCACATCGAATCGGATATATGGCAAAAGCATAAGGATCGCAACGATTTTGAATTATTCGGCGTGGCATACGGGGAAGGTTACGATAGAATTCAATTCCTTGTTTCAAAAACAAAAGTGACTTATCCCATCGTACCCGACAGATCGGGAGAATATTTCCATAAATATGCGGAAGAGAATGCAGGCGTAACCCGGAATATCGTAATAGGCAGAACGGGTAAAATAATTTTTCTGACTCGCCTGTTCAATCAGCGGGAATTTAATGCTATGAAGAAAGCTATTAATAACGAATTAAAAAAAACAGAGCATGGCTTACAATAAAGATTCGGGCGAATCCAAATTACGGAAAGAAGCAAATCAGAACGCTTACATTCGCAAGAAAAACAAGAACATATTTAAAAATTCGCAACCGGCGCAGTCTCCTCCCAAGCCACAGCGCAAGGCAAATTACGAATGGGATATCCCCGATGTGGATATTGATATGCCCGATACCCATGAATTCGAATCGAATAGAAAAAAAACTTCAGGATATGAACAGAATAATTCGAGATATGGGGAAAAAGAATCGCAGAATATCTTTGAATATGAAAAACAGGAGACAGAAAAATCGCGCATAGAACAGGAATCGCTGTCTTTTAAAGATATTATTCTGATAGTTATTGCCAATGGCATTGTGCCAATAATAGGCGGATTTGTCTATTATGTCGCCTTATCCGCAAAAGGATATAAGCAGAAAGCTGTACAGTCTATAGTCTTGTCGGCAATAGTCTCCATAATCCGCATAATGTATTTACAGCATATAAATATGCCGCTTTTCTCACTTTTCCGATGAATTTGCGTCATCTGTTTTTGACATGTCAGGCGCA
>JAISDK010000158.1 GCA_031264875.1 Prevotellaceae bacterium | reverse complement strand
TTTTGCTTGTAAATTAATAAAAACCGAAAACGATGCTTAATTAAAGATTAATACTTCCTTATGTCCATAAAAAAACCTGCACACTGCGTGTTGTAGTTAAGTTTCTTGTTACTAGCTTTTTCACGCTATTCGCGTGAGTTCGCGGCGTTTCGATAATCCTAGAGGCGAGAGTCGGATAGTCACGTGTCTCCGAAGCAAACAATGCTTTATATAATGCACCAGCATTCGCGCCGTCGAAATTATCCTCCAACCCCGTCATTGCGTTTCTAGTGCGACCATGAACTATTGATTCGGATACTTTTTTAAAATGTAACACATTGATTAATTTTGCGACTCTATCTCTGACAAGAACGGCTTGATGAGGTGCTATCGTGTCAAAATTCAATACAGGTCTACGAGTTCTGCGCATACAATCCACGTTCGTATATCCAGTTATTACTGCTAATGTCAGCAAAATAACGATCTTCAGAAGTATTTTCATTTTACATACCGGAAGTTATTTATTATTCCATTGTAGGAAATAAAAATTTACAAAAAGTAAATACAGAATAAAAAAAGCAATTATTTTTTGTATATGATTACGCAAAGCGGCGACTTCTCGTCTAGACAGCATGCTTGTCAAGTAATGATACTGTTTTCTTCAAGCACTCCGGCGACAGATGCGAGTATCTTTCCGTCATGTCTCTCCTTGAGTAGTTTATCAATCTCACCTCAACACATTAACCGCCTTATCCAAATGTTCCGGAGCGAGGTGCGCATACCGCTGGGTCATTGTCGAATTCTTGTGCCCCATTAGAATTTGAGTTGTGTACAAGTCAACGCCTTTCATGACCAATCGGCTTGCGTAGGTGTGCCGCAGGGTGTGGAATACAACTTTGTGGCGTGGATCCGTTACGTCTTTGTTAAATCCGAGCTTCTGTACGACTTTTTTAAAACTCGAAGAGATTGCTTTCTTTTGTTCATTATTGAGAGTTTTGAATATATAACCGCTGCAATCGTTTTCTGTGCGCCGTCGGTTCGTCAGCATTTCCTTCACCTTGCCGTGCATCGGCAATTGAATATTTTGGCCATTCTTGCGGTCTCTCAAAAGGATTCTGTTGTTATCGAAGTTTACATGCTGCCATTCCAGTTTGAAAATTTCTCCGGCTCTCAGTCCGCAATATAGCGATAAGATAGCCATGTCGTGCAATTGCTCACTAACAGGACGAAGCTCTTTTAATAGCAAATCCATCTCTTTTTCCGTAAGGAATCTGTCCCTTTTGTTGTCTTTCTTGGGAATTTTGATCTTTGATGTTGGAATTTCGCCGACGTACCCATATATGTTGATTGCAAACTTGAATACCTGGGTAATGACGTTCAATGTTTTTTCGATATAATTCGGCGCCATGCCTTCATCTATCATGCTTAGCTTTATTGGTTCAATGTCTTGAACATTTATTTCAGATAATACCTTTTGCTTCAGGCTGTCAGGAATTCGTTTCCTGAATATCCCCACTTTTGTATCGTAGGTTTTCTTAGATTCGTCTACTTTTGCACGTTCAATATATAGATTAAATAAGTCGTGAAATGTTCGTTCCTCTGCGACTTTCTTTTTTTGCTCGCTCTCGGTTTTCTCACTTTCTTTTTTAGCTGCCTCGCGTTTTTCTGCGAGGGTACGGGGGCCGATACCAGTTTTTTGGTTATGTCTCAATTCCTGTAAAATCGCAACAGCTTTTTCTGCAGTCCATCCGTCGGACTCCCACCCGAACGCTTCGCATTTTGTTTTTCCGTCTAGTTTATAAAAAGCGGCAAAATAGCGATCCTTACGTTTTTTGAAAATTTTGGTTGTGTGTTCTCTGTAGCTGATGCCTTTTACACCTTCAACTTTTATCCAATTGGCTGCCATGATATCCTCTTTTCGCCTTTCTTGTATTGATATTAGTATAGGTAGCTTTGCATATTCTTTCAAGTCGCTGTATAACTATTGTATAACTTTTTTATGAGATGCCGCAAAAGAAGATAGGATTATATTAAAAATGCATATAAGTAAATCCACTGATTTTCAGGAGATAGTTGCCGACATCAATGGACATTAAATCACATCAAAAGTTGATATTGCCGCCCTCTCACGGCGACAACGCGGGTTCGAATCCCGCTGGGGACGCCATCTGAAATTTCAAGGAAAATGATATCTTGGACACTTCGAAAGATCATTAATTTCTAATTTTTGTGGCGTTTTTTCTGTCAGCACTGAACATCGCATATTTGTTTTTAGCTAAATTTGAAATAATTTGAGTGAACATTTTGTTTGCTGACCTATTTAAAGAAAGGCGACAGAACGCGCTGTCGCACTGTACTTTAATATCATTTTACACGCTTTGTATTATTTTCAAGCCAGTTGATCAGAGCATCTATCGGATACACTGTTCTCCCGCCGATAATGTGTCGCTCATTTATGCCAAGATTAAATGAGTCAAGACGTGTCATCGTTGTGCCCTTTATGATACCTCCGGTTAAGTCCCACAGTTCTTTTCTTGAGACATAGTCCTTTTTGCATTTGTCTTTTACTTTTCGCCTTCCCGAAGTGCACCAATTCGTCAAGATTTTCAGGTAATTTTAACGAATGGCCACTGTGACCAGGCTGACCTCCGCTCTTTTGGGCAGATTTTTCGCGGGAATTTTGAATTTTTCGGAAACCATCGGTCGACGGAGGTTTTGATGAATTGCCTGAGTTTTTACCAAGCATCGCCCTGAGCCGCAGATTTTCCTGCTCTAGAAATGCAATTTTTTCCAGGAGAATGCCGTTCTGCCGTTGAAGCTCAACAATATTGTGGTTGTATCACGAATGCCTAAATTTTGTAAGCTAAAATTTGACATAGCTGAGGAGTAACAAAATAGTAGCAAAGGTCTGCGCAGCATTTGCAAAGTTGGGGAAGGGGATTGGAGGCAATTTGCTGCTAGTTATTTATGGTCACAGTAAGAGGCAGTTGCAACTCTTCTCATTTCTTTGCTCGTACGCCTGCTCGTCCAACGGTGTGCGTTCGTGTGCCGCGCCCGCCTCTGAGCGTGCTGCTACAAGCGCATTATACGCCCCCAGAACTGTTTCTTTCACTGGTATCTCTGTTCCGGCAAATCCGAAAAGCAGGTCGTCTTCGCCTAGCATCGAACAGAACTGCAGCGGGATTAGATTGCTAACGTTTCTGTATCGATGTAGTCTTTCAGCTTGGTTCACAACCCTTGCACCATAGCGTCTTAGTATTCCCCTGTAGAAATCGCCTCCCAACTCGCTGCAAAACACACGGCGCGTATCTTCTATTCGGTTCAGTTCGAAAGTTGCTAGTAAGAGTTCTGGCATTGTGAAAATGCTTTCGTACGGTGTGCCAAGACGGGCTTCCACAAAATTTTCCGTATACGCAGTCGGTACTGTTATCAATATCTCGCGCTGCAATACTTCTCCAGAGTATTCCCCTATCGTCAAGTCTGCTGGCCGAATTATCACTTGCGGGCCAATCCCTCGCATGACGCCTCCGGCAGTACCACTTGCTTCCAGTACAAAAGGAGACAACGTTGCAATGCTATCCACTAATTCCAACTCAGTACCGTGGTATTGTCGTAGGTCATTCAACATAGCTCTCCCTGCTGGTTCCGACAGTCGTGTTTGTCCGCTGTCTTCATCAGGCTGCATCAGCCTTAGTATAGTGTTATGAACCCAATTTGGTCGTGCAAGAATAATTACTCCAAAGTGAGTTAATCTCATTGGATTTTCGTGGCGGCTTAGCCAGCTTGCCGCGCGGATTATGCTTCCAGTGATTCCGTTATCAGCGAAACATGCTGCATCTCCATTGCCTAAGTTCAAGAATTCCACTGTGGAATGTCTCGGATAACACGAATTGGCTACGCGAACAGTCGGAATCTCACTACCGTCTAGAGCTACTCTAGGTGTCCGTACTGCATCAATAATTACATCCGCACATTGACTAGACCCACAGGTCAACGACAAAGAAACAAGTAAACTTTGTATTATCGTCTTCATATTATTTATCCCTTAGTCAACTATATTAGTTTGACTACAAAATTATTAACAAAAGGTAAACAAAACAA
>JAISDK010000131.1 GCA_031264875.1 Prevotellaceae bacterium | reverse complement strand
TATGCATCTCTATAACGATAATTCCGAATTGCAAATCTGCCACTATAAACGTATCCTTAGGTATGCGAAATAAACAGGATATAACAGATATTATTTAAGCGATTGTATTGCCGTCAGCTTTAGCTGACGGATAATAAAATGCAGGACAAAAGCCAAAGACAAGATGTTTAAAAAGTTCCGTCAGCTAAAGCTGACGGCAATATTTTATCACAAAAGATTAAGAAAACAGTCAATTTATTTCACAACAATTCCTTAGTCATGACACGACAACAGTCGTCATAAATCGAAGCAAACCATAGTTGTTCGTCATTGCGAGGTTACGAAGCAATCCAGAAAGTTTACATTGTTATATGTTATTAATTTTCCTTCCCTATAGTTATAATATCACCCTGTAGCAGAGTCGGTATTTATAACTTCCGCAAGTTTTTCAAGAAATGTTTCATATTTTTCCACGGCGGTTATTATTTCATCTATACAGATAAATTCGTCGGCAGTATGCGAGCGGAGGGAATTTCCAGGACCCATTTTTACTGCGGGAACATGAATCCGTGAAATATCTGATGTAGTCGGGGAAATATAGCAGGGGATATCCAGATTGTTTGCTGTTTTTACCAGAATATGTTCTTCGGGAATGGCAGATGCTTTCAGATGCAGCGATCTTGGCGTAAAATGAGATTTCACATTTGAGCGTATGGTCTCTACAATATCTTCGTTGCTGTAACAGTCTGTAGGACGAATATCTACCACAAATTCGCATCTCGAAGGGATAACATTATGCTGGGTTCCCGAATGTACAACTGTTACAGTCATTTTAATCTCTCCCATGAGTTTCGATACGTTTGGAAACCTGTAGTTTTTAAACCAAAGGATGTCATCAATAGCATCATACAAAGCATTTTTACCCTCATCGCGTGCAGCATGTCCCGAAATGCCTTCCGCTACACAGTCGAGAACAATCAGTCCGCGCTCGGCAATTGCCGCCTTCATTTCGGTCGGTTCGCCGACAATGGCACAATCAATCTTTCCCAGATGTGGCCAGAGCGCTGATATTCCGTTTTTACATATAGCTTCTTCCTCGGCAGTTATGGCTATGACGGTGTTATACGGCAACTGTTTTTCGTACAGGCTGCAAAAAACCGACAGCAGGGCAACTACGGAACCTCCGGCATCGTTACTGCCCAGGCCATAGAGTTTTCCGTCGTCTATTTCCGGATCAAAAGGATTTCTGGTATATGCCGGCGAAGGCCTGACTGTGTCGTGATGAGAATTTAACAGCAATACCGGTTTTTCAGGAGAATAATACCGGTTTTTAGCCCATACGTTATTTAAAAAGCGGTGTGCCTCCACATTATTCGCACACAGAAAACCGTGGATCAAATCTGCCGTATTTTCCTCTTCTCCCGAAAATGAAGGAGTAGATATCAGTCTCCTTAATAATTCAATCATTCGGATCTTCCGTTTTAGAATCTCTCCAGTTCAGCGTTTTCCACTGCCTTGACAGCTATACATTCCACTTCGACAAGCCAGCCCGGACGACAAACAGGCGCAAGGACAAGCACATGCGGCGCCGTAGCATAATCCGTCGCAGCAAGATATTCGGCCACAACAGCATAATCGGCAATATCGCGCAGGTAAATAATCATTTGCACTATATTACTCATCTGTGTTTCTGCCTGCTTCAGCAAAACCTTCACATTTTCGAAAGTACGTTCGGTCTGCTTTAGAATGTCGGAGGGATACATGATTTCTCCCTTATTGTTGATACTCGCTGTACCGGAGATAAATACATGTCGCCGGTCGCCGTAATCCACACTTGTTGCACGTTCGAAAGTTACCCCGTATTCGCAGGTGTGATTGAGATGCGTAGCTGCCTGTAGATATTTCACCTGTGCAGGCTTGATTCCCTCGATGCCATAAGCGTCCATCAGTACCAGCGATTTGGGATCAGTATATCGTCCTTCGATGCCCGTACTTGCAATAAAATGGGTTTCAGAAGTCAAGCCTTCTCCCTTGAAAAAGCTTCTGCGCTCGTTTACCATTCCAGCATAGTGAATATCAACTCCCTGCACATATATCCATGTACGGATACAATTGTCTTTCAACGTACAGTTATATCTGGCAAGGCTGTTTACATAATTTTCGAATATCAAACGGGTTTCTGCCTTCTCGTCAGTCATCGGCGTTTGCAGTTGGGTATTATACAAATGCTTGTATGCCGGACGCTCCATAACGCAAGTTTCGGAATCCTCATATACCCTGCAATCCTGCACAAAATAGACCCAGACAGAGACTTTACTGCCATTCAGCGGAGCCTGCTCTACAATAGAAATCGCAGCATTACTGTTTTTGCGGCACAGGAGATCTTTCTGATTCACAGCGTCACTCACAAAATAACGCTTGAATACGCAACTTACATTTTCTCCAAGAGAATTTTTCAGACGACCGATTGCCGTTTCAATATTATGAAACTGTCGTTCTGCCTTTAAATGTGTATTGTTCAGCTGAATCATAGCATGATATTCTGCTGCGGAGCCGTTCGGACAAAATCTGCTCAAACGCGCCGCAGCATAAATATCGTCCCATTCAATTGTCTCAAAATCAATTTGTATGTTATTTGTCATAAATAATTAAACTGTTGAATTTCACCTTTTGCAGCCGTTTTTTATCCATTCCTTGAGGAGAACGATATCGTCGTTGCGTGTCACAAAACCTGTATGAGGCTGAGCGATATCGAGATTCCTGTCTTCAAGAACGTCAAGTACGAAGCTGTTGCCAATATCGGATGGAGTAACCCTGTTTTTTACCGGATTTTTGTATGAAACTTTGTTTACCAATTCGTTATAACTTTTATCTGCCGTGAGCAGCAAATTTCCGGCGCCAGTATTTCCCTGATGACAGGATACACAGTTATATTGCTCGAAAACAAGATTTTGTATCCGTTCATAACTTATAAGACTTATTTCCGATTCGGGTATTATGATACTGTCACCGGCAACATTAATGTCCATCTCAAAGAAAGAAAACACCGGTTGCCGTCCCGGATCAGTCAAACACAGCATTATGGATGTGGCATCCGGCTTCAGGTTGTTTACCGACACTTTTACAGGTTCATGATTTTTCGGTTTCATAATCCTGACCGAGGCGAGAGGAGTTGATTGTTTATCGCTGAACGCGCCGAATATCAGAGGATAATCGTCGGGAAAAGCGTTCAGATTGTCGAAAGCGAAGGTTGCATATACTGTTATTCCCTCATTGTGTTCATATTCTTCGGGATAGATGTCTCCGCTATCACACGAAAACAGGAGAATCAATCCCCCAAACCATCCCGATATTTTCAATAAAAACTTTATCATCAATACATTTATAATCCTTTACAAATATTCACTGTCTGCAATACTCCTCCGTTCAGAAAGAAAACTGCATCATCACAACTGCGCTGTGTTCCGCAAGTCCCAAATCGTCCAAATCTCTTGCATCCTGATTTTCATGTCCCCAGCGTCCGAGATACTGGTACATTGCCTGCAATTTCAGATTATATCCGAAGATATAATAATTCAGTCCTACGGACGGCAAATTTAGTATTCCTTTTTCATTTAGAGAATTTCTATCCATAAAGTCGTATCTCAGAGCCGGCTGTATTTTGTCTGTAATGAAATATCCGCCCTGTATGTATGCTCCAACGAAGTTATAATCGGCGGACACTTTCTGCCGTTTCGTGAGCGCGACATTCAGATAATAAGCCTCGCCGGACAGATACAGCCTGTTTTTGATATACGAAAGTTCCAGTCCTGCACGAAAATCGTTGGACGTTTGCCAGTTGGCTTCGACGTTATACGAAGTGGACAGTGCAATCAGAAATTTGTCGTTATTGAGGTCATTGGTATTTCCCTGATGCAAAGGCATTGGGCCTTTCGGCATAAAGGCGAAACGGGCAGCGTAAAGCAATGAAGGTATTCCGAGATCGTCGCTTAATGTTTTTTGCGCTGCATTTACATTTATCCCTGTTCCGTTGAAAATGCCGAAATTATATTCCCACCTGTTTTTCAACAGACCGTGAACCATGAAACCCAGATCAAAGCCGGTAGCAAAAGTTGGCGGTACAGAGTTGATGCTGCGGTCGAGATATACCGAAGCAGTTAATGATGAGGGTAAAACAGGAAACAGTGTTTCGCCGAGCGTCACAAGATATGCCTGATTGAAGGGCGTTTTGAACTTGCCCACGCGAAAACGCAGTTCGTTTTTCAGATTTATGTCAAACCATGCCTGTTGCAGCATGGCGCCTCCCGATTTCGCCGCGTTCAGCGTAAAGTTAAATGTGAGCTTGTGGAATCTGCCCGACAATCCCAAGATTGCGTATGGAATCTCGAATCCACTGTTGGCGACATTGTCCTGGTCTGCCAGTTCGAGACCTTCGTCGTCATAATAATTGAATTTAACTGCCGACTGTAC
>JAISDK010000009.1 GCA_031264875.1 Prevotellaceae bacterium | reverse complement strand
ATCACATTTACCAAGCCCTGAAACGAAGTTCGACGTAGTCAAAGGGCGTAATCAAATGAAACAAACCTGATTACGCCCCGTTGGGGCTTGATGGAGAGGGTACATTTTCTACACAGGGCTGTGCTATTGATATCGCTCTTTCAGAGCTTTTTATGGCTTAACTTGACGACATTGGTCTGGAGACTACGCCGAGCGAGGTTGATGAATTTCAATTATTAATACTGCTACTGAGGTTGTTTAGTTAGGGAAATAAGGTTGAAATGAGGTTTCTTCCCTCGTTTTCTAATTGCGATTTCAACCTCATTTTCACCTAATTTAAATAACAAAACAACCTCAGTAGCAACGTTAAACGCCACACTGCGTGTCCTCCGTTTTTATGCGGGAGGGGTGCAGTGCGGCGCAACGAAAAAATTTTAACAACTTAAATTACTGTATGAACTTCCGGCGGCGGAGGCGGCAACTGTATTTCGTCGCTTGCCCCGATGCTTCTGTTTCCGACACTTACGGATGCTGAGACCCATTTGAAAAACTGTCGGAAAGTAGCGCTGTCGGTAGTATCGAGAGAATAGACCTGAGCTGTCAGCTGTTCCAGCGGTTTCGGGTCGGATTTTGCTCCTGCCGCGCAGGCAATTATACTTCCGAAATGACGTTTTTTTATTTCCGGTATCATCTGGTTGTATTTTTGGAGGTCGGAAGGCTTGCCGTCAGTCATGATAAACAGCAGTGGCATCCAGTCGCCTTTTTTGTCGGGGGTGCTCAGCAGCACTTCAGTATCGACTTTCTGACAGAGCACTTCGAGCGCTGCACCGAGATGTGTAGGTCCCGAATCGGGTGTTATGATTTCGGGAAGCTGCAGGTTTTCCAGTTCGGTGAGCGGTATAATCTGTTTCACTTCCCTGTCGAAAGTTATGATGCTGATATATACCGATTCGAGGGCGAAAGGGTCTTGTCGGAGGCTTGCAATCATTGATTCCAGTCCCACTTTCACCGATTCTATCGGTTCTCCCTGCATCGAGCCGGAGGTGTCCAAAAGGAGATAAACAGGCAGTCGTCTCATTCTATTTTACACTACAATGTTTACTTCGGGCGGCGGCGGTGGCAGTTCGTTTAATCCTCCAACGTCGATTCCGGATGCTTCCACTTTCTGGCTTCCGGTGCTGACGGAAGCGGAAACCCATTTGAAAAACGCCTTAATGGTAGCGCTGTCGGCAGTATCCAGCTGAACAACGATTTCGGTAATCTGTTTCAGCGGTTTGGTATCGGCACCCTGTCCGGCAGCACAGGCCACTACTATGCCGACTTTCCGTTTCTGAAATTCGGCCAGACCTTTCTGCCAGTTATCGGTAGGACCTCCGTCGGTCATCAGGAAGACAAGGGGTTTCCAGTCGCCTTTTGCTTCGAGGGTTGTTCTGGTCACTTCACTGTCGATTTTGTTGGACAGCAAAGTCAGCGCTTCTCCCAAGGATGTTGCTCCCGAGGCATGAATGTCGGGCATTTGAAACATTGCCAGTTCGGTCAGCGGGACTATCTGTTTAGCGGAGCTGTCGAAAGTTATCACGCTGAGATATGCTGTTTCGAGCGCGTAAGGATCCTGACGCAGAGTGGAAACGAGCACCTGAACGCCATTTTTTACTGCTTCGATGGGTTCTCCGGTCATCGAGCCGGATGTATCCAGTACTAAATATACGGGTAATCTTCTCATAATTATATTATTTTACATAAGATTGACTGATTCTCTCTATCGTTTGCCCTAAAAAACGGTCGTCGAATGCGTCGCCTATTGCGTTGAATTTCCATTGACCGTCTTTTTTATAGAGCTTTGCCATGATTATGGCTCTTTTGCCGCGGTACTGTGATTCGGCGGCAACGTTGTATTCGGCATAAACGCTTGATACTTTTGATGGCGTCCCCTCGTACATGCGTATTTTGGCGTATGGAATCTGCGAAAAGTCTTCCTGTCCCACGTTGTTGAGAAAGAAAAAGATTTGTTGCACCTCGGGTTTCAGCGCGCCGAGATTTACCTGAATGATTTCGTTGTCAAGACCGTCGTCACCGCCGCTGTCGCCCTGCAAGTCGTCGCCCGAGTGCCTCATGGCGTTATTGTCGGACACCAGCTTACCTTTGGGCAAGCCGTACTTTGCCAGTATGTCGGGCTTATATAAAGGTGAATACAGGTGATCGCAAAGCTGCTGTTGCGAGTTGAACATCACACAGCTTAAATCCAGGTCAACGTCAACGACTTTCTTGACTTTTTTCCTGCCAAATCCGAGCAATCCTTTTTCTTCGATTTCATATTCGATTGCTCCCCAGTTTACTCCTACACAAAATTCGACGAGTTTTTTCCCGTCGCTTTTTTCCAGATTGATTCTCTGTCCTTTTTCCAGCTTTATTGCCATAATTTTATTTTTTTATGCATATTTATTTAAATAATCTTCCAGTCCGCCTTTCTGTCCTACGCCTACAGCTTCAAATTTCCACTCGCCATTGCGCTTGTATATTCTGCCAAATTCGACTGCCGTTTCCACGGAAAAGTCTTCTTCCAGTTCGTATTTCAACAGTTCTTCATTGTTATCGGGATTGCAGATACGTACAAACGAGTTGCGTACCTGTCCGAAATTCTGATGACGCTCAGCCCATTTGTGAATGGTCACAACGACGCAAATTTCCGTAACATTCTGATTGATTTTCGACAGATCTACTTTGATGTTTTCATCGTCGCCATCGCCGTCGCCGGTTTCATTGTCTCCGGTATGTTCAACGGCTCCGTCGGGCGATTTCAGATTGTTGTAGAAAACGAAATATTCGTCGGACAGTATTTTTTTGTTTTCTCCGAGCATGAATACTGAAGCGTCCAGGTCGAACTTTTCGCCGGTGTTCGACGAGTTGGCGTCCCAGCCCAGACCTATTGTAAACTTGGGCAAATTGACATTGACTCTTTGCCCTTTTTCCAAATTAATTGCCATAAATATTTATTGTTTAAAATGTTTTTAAGTTATTTGCTTCCTGCCTGCCATTTCATTCCCCAGTTATATGCCTTGTCACATTCTGCGTGTCCGTTGTGGAATGAGATTAGCTTTTTGACTGTAAGAGAATTGTCGCTTCCGAACAGGATGTCGGCAATAGCGCAGAATTTCATTGTACTGTACTGTTTGCCCATTTCAACAACGATGTCGGGATTGTCGGCAACCTTGATTGTTGCAACGGCATTTGTCTCCGCCCATTTTGCAGCTCCGTCGTAGATGAAACAATACACTACTATACGGCTCAGTTCGTTCAGCCCGCCGGGATTAACCAGTATGTTTTCGCCGGAACCTGCTGCGGCTCCCCGGTCGTCGCCGGTGTGCCAAACCCACGGTTCTCCGGTGTAGCAGCCCTGCCGTGTAGCGACATTGCGGGGGCCTCCCTGTCCGTGAGCAAACTGTAGCCCGTCGATTACAGATTTCTGACCGTTGTTAAGGGCATAAAAACAGCCCAGGTCAAGGTCGATTGCCGAGTTTCCTCCAAGCAGGCTGCCCCAAAATCCCTTTTTCTGTTCTCCCTGAGACCAGTTAAGATTGATTACGATTTCTTTGGATGAATTTCCACCTTTCTTTGTCAAGTCAATTTTATGACTGTCACCCTGTTTTTCGAGGGTGATTTTTTCCAGATTGATTGCCATTTTTTTATGATTGTTTTATACATATTTATCTACGAAATACTGTAATCCGCCCTTGTAGCCTACGCCCATGGCTTCGAATTTCCATTCGTTTCCCCTTTTATACAGGCGTCCAAACTCTACAGCCGTTTCTACGGAAAAATCTTCGTCCAGTTCGTATTTGGCTATTTCTTCATTAGTTTGCACATTGTAAATCCGTATAAACGAATTGCGGATCTGTCCGAAATTCTGCTTGCGTGTTTCGAACTCGTGGATAGTTACTGTAAATACGATTTCCTGTATTTTTGAATCCACTTTTGTCAAATCGACGGTAAGCGTTTCGTCGTCACCGTCACTGCTGCCTCCCGTAGTATCGTCGCCGGAAGATTCTACTGCCCCGTCGGGTGACTGGGGATTGTTGTAGAAAACAAAAAAATCTTCTGCCGGCAGTTTTTTGTTGGCACCCAGCATAAATGCCGAGGCATCCAAATCAAAATCAAACCCTGTTCCTTCGTTGGGATCCCATCCCAATCCAACTCCTACTTTGGACAATCCGATTTCTATACGTTGTCCCTTTACCAAATTAATTGCCATGTTTTAATATTTACAAATTTGTTAATAATTCTAATATTTTCGAGTATTATTCGCCGCAAATTTATGAAATAATTTATTACAAAAACCAACAAAAAAAGATTTTCAGGCAGATAATTTGTGAAAAGATTTCTTTCTGCACGGTTAAGTATATATATGTCATATAAATAATAATGCGGGTTTTATTCGGTTACATTTTGACGCCCGCATGGAATTAAACTGCGCGCGGTGTGAAATTGTGAGATAAAAATGTAGCGATTCTTTGTGTCTTATGACGCCGCAGGCGTCTGAGGTCGATAACCCCGAACAGGCATAGCGCA
Source organism: Prevotellaceae bacterium (assembly GCA_031264875.1). Taxonomy (GTDB): domain Bacteria; phylum Bacteroidota; class Bacteroidia; order Bacteroidales; family UBA932; genus JAIRLF01. Next base: position 457 of record JAISDK010000009.1, on the reverse strand, counting down.
GTTCGGGGTAAACCGTCTAATCTCAATCAGAACTGCGAAGCAGTTCAACTCCTTGCGGAGTTGTGTAGAATAGACGTGCGATACCCCGAACTGCGCTGCGCTTGTTCGGGGTTATCCATTTAAAACTCCTTCCGGAGTTTAACCGAAATAATGACGCAATTCACAAAACTATCCCGCGCGCAGTATAACACGACGTAATCTGGAGACTACGCCGAGCGAAGGACTTTAATCGACAGCATTAAGCCTTAAATTGACGGCATTGGGCTCTAGCCTTGCAAAATTCAAAATTCAGAAACAGAATAAAGAAAATAAAATGAGCGCCGAATATAAAACATTTAGGAATTGTTGTGAAATAAATTGACTGTTTTCTTAATCTCTTGTGATAAAATATTGCCGTCAGCTTTAGCTGACGGAACTTTTTGAACATCTTGCATTTTCTTATCCGTCAGCTAAAGCT
>JAISDK010000072.1 GCA_031264875.1 Prevotellaceae bacterium | reverse complement strand
AAGTATCGCCGGGCAGCGCCATGCAACGCTTGACAAGGTAAGAACCATCCCACGTGTTCCGAAAAATCGTCACATCGCCTCTCTTAATGCGGGAAAAGCCTTTTAAACGGCCACTCCCGACATTATCGCCTGATTTTATCCATCTTTGCACCTGCGGCCCATAGACCAGTTGATTGACTAATATAAGGTCGCCGGGTACGAGCGTGTTTGCCATAGACGACATGGACACAACAAACATATCGACAACAAAGAGGCGGAACAGAACAAACAGAATCAGTATTCCAACTCCCAAAAGCGGAATCCTGAAATATTTGCGACTTCGAATTTTATCCCGTATGCCTCGCAACAATGAAAAATAACAGGTTATTCCGCACATTATCAGTGGTATTGCCAGCCAGTACATACCGTACGGCATTATAGCAAAACCCGACAACAGGAACAAAACGGAAGCACAGTATCTTTTCACGGATAACTTACACATTACGGTTCTTTGAAATATTTGGCGGTGATTTCCTTGAAATACATTTTTGTCAATTCCGGAAAATCATCATCCGGGAAAAAGACATCGGAAATGACGCCCTCGCCGTACATGCAAAAATAGGGGGTACGGTGTTCGCCTTCCAGCATCTTTTCACAATCGTACACCGTATCCTTAATCGCATTTACCCGCTTAAAGATACCCAAATTGCGCTTGCTGGAATAATCGCAAATCATCATGTGGCGTATCCCGGTATTTCGTATGAACTCCTGTATCAAATCGATCTGTTCCACAACGCAATCCGAACAGTCCACTTTTGAAAACCGGAACAGTATGACCGGACGGTCGAAACGGAAATGATTCGCATCCGGTTTTTGACCGTCCTCATCCACAATTCCGTCCACATTGAATTTCGCTCTTTCAAGATGCCAACTGTCCGCAATATTACCCTTTAACACAGCGATATGGTGTTCCGCCATAGACAAATCGCTTTGCGTTTTACCGAGCAGCGCCGATTGTTTCCTGATCACCATTCCCTCAAATCCCAACAAGGCGATGATGAGCGTTATCATACCAATATAAATGATCCTTTTTTTCATTGCTTTTTTAAATATACCTTGACCAATACCAGATTATCCTCTTCATCCAAGTCCGGCAAGCCTTCCCGAATAACACTGAAACACGAATTCAAGTCTTCAGCGTTATATTTATTTGCAATCAACATATATGGCTCATACCATCCATATAAAGCATTTCCGTCCGAGAAGAAAAAATGCGGACTCCTTCTATAATCCCATCTGCCAAATTGAATTTCACCCGTTTCTTTATGAATAAGCGCTTCGTATGTCTTAGCACCAGGCCCGGAGCAGGTAAAATAAATATAATGTTCCGTATCCAATATATCCGATATACTTTTAAAGGCATTGCTTTTTAAAAAGGCATTAGGTTCTTTGCTGTTTCTTAACAGAACCATCTTTTCCGGAGAAAGTGACTTATTTCCAAAATCAACAGCAAAAGAAGCAGAGACTGAATCTTTCGTTAATTTATAAACTATATCTTCTCCGTCAATCGGTTTCATGTAATATGACCGGTCTATACAGGGATAAAATCTTGGATCGTCAGACAATCGGTACTCATATTTGAAGAACTCCAAATCTGTCTTTCCTTTTTTCATTTTTCTCATTCGATAGTATTCTCCACTGTTGGGATCCCATACATCCGGATTACTGCACCAAAGAAAGTAATTATTACTGTCAAAAACTACAAAATTAAGCGGATTGAATCCGTTTCGGGTATCAAAAGACCATGATTCAAGAGTTTTACCTGTTTTTTTATGATAAACGTGTACTTTTCGATAATCTAAAACATATATAATGCTATCTGTGACACAAAAATCCCTTAATTCCAAAAAATCATCAGGACCCTTGCCCTTTTGTCCGATTTTTCTTTTAAACTTCCCGTGAATATCAAAATTTAAAAGAGTTTGATATCGAAAATCTATTAGATAAACATCCTGCCTGTCGATGATGCCTTTTGAAAATTGCCCTATCAATGAACTTTTGGTTGTCTCTAACGGAATAATATCAATTCTATCAACCATATTGTTCCATTGAAAAAAATGCTCATCAGACACTTCTATTTTATACGTTTTGACATCCCTATGGATAATTTTTCCTTTTTTGCTATCACAACCGTAGATGACAGTTATCATAACAAATATCATTATTACTTTATTCATATCATCGTAAAATTAATTAATATTAAAAAAACTGCCTTGAATATTTCATCAAGGCAGAATAACAACTATTATCAATAAACTACACATGTCGGAGTACAATCAATAGAACCTTTTAGACACGCGGTACATTCGAATTTGTTACCGTCAGAATCGTAGCTTGTTGAGGTCACATCTTTCTCATCATCTGGACAAGAGTCTTCTGCTTGAACAAAACTTAGGATGAATAGAGATCGCAGATTGAAATCCGAATCAGATTTCATAGAATACAAAACATTCACTATACTAATGATAATGACAACAATTAGACTTAAAAATTTCTTTTGCATATTATTTATTTTAAGAAATTTAATTTACAGTACAACATGGACAGTCTGGACTACAATCCGTTGAACCTACTATACATGCACTACATTCGCAGTTAGTGCCATCATCGCACTTTTGTATTAAACATATTTCAGATTCGTCATCTTCACAATCTTCTGCCTGTACGACATTGATGCGAAACAGTTCTTTTAATCCGAATGACGTGTCGGATGCGCGTGTTGCCCACATTACATTTGCAACACTGATTACGATCAGGACGATAAGTCCCATTAACTTGGTTTTCATATTGATATAATTTGAAATATTTAAAATATTGTTTTTACTGTTTAAAAAATGAAATGAATTTGTCATAAACAAAAACATGAATGGATTTCACCGGGTTGTTCCGCAAATGTTGCGTTCCCCACATGAAAATCCGGCTGTGGTATCATATAATATATCTCCCCCAAGGGGGAATTACCAGAACTGATGTTTCATGATAGCATTTTCCGAATGATTATATTCGTCAATGATTTGTTGCATTTCTTCCCTGATTTCCATTATTGCATCGGAATCCGTCTTAACTTTCTTATGAATCAGTTCCTTCGCAATGACGCCTGCTTTTGCCAATAGTCCGTTTTCGTGATACAGCTTGGCCAGCAGGTATTTTGGGTAAAACTTGCCGGGATTCATGTGCCATGCCCGGAGATAGGACTGTTCGGCCGGCGCCATTTGTTGCAACGCCCTGTAGCTGTCGCCCATTGTGGTATATGCCACCGTATTGGGGAAATGTTCCGTCGCCTGCTGCAAAACGGATATCGCCCGTCCGTGCAGTCCCGACACAGCCAACGCCTTGCCGTAGCCGGTCATGAAATCGCCGTTGCCGCTCAGCATGGGCAACGCCTGTTCGTATTCCTGCACGCTCAGTTCGCAGTTTCCCATCCGGTAGGAACGGTAGGCTTCTCCCCATGTGCCGTATGCCGCATACAGACGATGCAGATAATTCCATCCCGCTAATGTCCCTATAGCCACAGGAATCATAATGACTATTTTGGCAGCCATAACGAATATCCGGCGTTTGCCGTGCGTACCGTATGGCGGTATTATGCTTCTTTGCGGCGATGCATCGGCAATAACTGCCAAAAAGAACACCAAGCATATCTTAACAGGCAGAATTTGTAAGGGATATGAGAACAGCGAAAAAACAAACAGGCTGAGTATACCGGCTTTTGCTACTGTCGGATATGGCGCATGTTCCTGACAAATGGCGGAAGTTCGGGGCGTCCTCATTGCCATGACAAAAACGGCCAGTATCAGGATCAAGCTGATGATGCCGTGTTCCGCCGTCTGTTGCAGCAGCTCATTAAAAGCATATTTTGTATCACCGGCAACCATCGCCGCCTCCGAATCCGGATGCTGTTCGAAATAATCCGCCTGACGGTTCATGTAATACGCTTTAAACCGATCTGTGCCAAAACCGGACAAGGGTTGTTCCGTTATCATCTTTGCCGTTATTTTCCAGACCAACAGCCTTCCGTCAGCCGATCCCTGTTTCATCCTGTACAGTGTATACGAGCCAAAACCGACCAATAGGATAACGCCCGCGAGCGCCAAACCGCGCCTGAATGTTGAAGCGCTTTTCCGAAAGAACCGTTCGCGAACCGGATAGCGTACCGAAAGCAGATATGCGGACGACAGAATGATAGCCAGCCATGCCGCTCGTGAACGGGAAGCCGGTAAAATCATGAGGATAAGTATTAACGCCGGAACAATAAAAACGGTAGTAAACAGACGTTTCGAGCTGGTCTTCTTCAACGGATGAACGGCAAACAGATAGAATCCCAACGCAACGGAGAATATGCACGAAAGATAACCGGTGTAAGGACCGGGATTAAAGAAGCTGCCGGTCAACTTGAACCGGTCGTGGTGTGATGCGCACAAGCCCCATATCTGAAGGTTGCCGTAAGCGGCCTGAATCATACCGCCCGCAAGCAATGCCATAAACAGTACCGGGAAAAACGACCGATTGATTCGTCGCAACGCAATGTACAATACAGCAAGCCCCAAAAATTCAAGCGACCGCATGGAAACCGGAACGGATTGCTGCTGATCGTTGAATATCAAGTAACCTGCCAGCAAGAGCAGGGCTACATCCGGCATACTGACATGAACAGAACCTGCGCCTGTAGCGACAGCCTGTAAACATAACAGTCCCACAACGGCTGACATCATGAAAAGAAAACAAAACGTTTTCCCGCTTTGCGTTCCATCCGGCAATGAATCCGCAACCACCGACGGGACAATGATCAGTATTCCCGCCAGAAAGAGAAGAATTGCCATATTTATGCCGTATCTGTACATCACTTTATCGGTTTACAGTTATTCGGTTTATTCTATCCTGTTTGCCTTGACATATTTTCAAGCGACTACCCTATGCGGTGAGACACCATCACCCTATGCGAAACGAGACCTGTGTCTGACCCCTGACAGGGTCTTTTGAAGTTTGACAAGACATTAAAAATTATAATAATTCTGCCGTGAAAGTTTACTTTCACGGCAGAAAATAAAAATTATTAATCTACTATTTCAAGTGTTAACCGTTGATTGTTGGCATCATAAGTTACCTTATAATAGCCCGGAATAAATCCACCTTCCGGACCCATCTCGTTATTAGAGGGTTTGGTTAATGGAGCGCCGACAATAGTTAATCCGGCAGCAGAAACTTTACTGTCCCAATCGC
>JAISDK010000049.1 GCA_031264875.1 Prevotellaceae bacterium | reverse complement strand
CCCTCAATATTCTGTTTGGCCGTTTCAATCAGATATGCAGAAGGTTTAAGCCCATCAACCTGCTGCAGGCCGATAGCCGTTTGCCAGATAATTCCCTTTTCTTTTTTATCGGGTTCGCCTTGTTTTATATATTCTTCAAAATCCTGTTGCGTCATTAATTTTTCTATTTTATTCGTTTTCTTCATAATAATACGAATAATCAATTCCTTTCATAAACATTTCACGATCATCGATTTTATCTGTCAATGCGTTTTTAATTAACAGCTTAATATTTTCGCTGTTTGTGAGACTTTTTCGCATTGCATTCAGATAGTCGTTTTTGTTGATTTTGCTCCAATCTACGCAGAGTTTCAGCGAGCGTTTCAGCATCAAATCGAGCCAAATTCTTGCGCTTCTGCCGTTGCCTTCCATAAACGGATGAGCAACATTCATTTCTACATATTTGTCTATAATTTCGTCGAAAGTTGTTTCGGGCATTCTTTCAATGGTATTCAAAGTAACATCAAAATATTGGCAGGGGGCAAATGTAAAACCGCCCTTGCTTATATTTTTCGTTCTTATTTGCCCTGCAAAATCATAAAGACCACCGAAGAGATAAGCGTGAATTTGTTGCAGGCATTTCACTGTCCCTGCATCTAAGCTTTTAAGCAAGTCGCTTTCAAAGAGCGTGTATGCCTTTTTCTTACTTTGTCCGTCGATGGTATTGTCGCTATAAGTGAACCAGTCAAGGAATTTTACCGCCCTGTTATTAGGAAAGTTTTTAGCAAGAGCAATGACGCCTTCACTGTCAAGCACATCTGTTAAACGCATTTTTCCGTCGGGGGCTTTTAATTTCAACCCCTTACAAATTGTAAGGAGTTGGCTGTTTTCTTTCTTTAACCTGTTTTTAAGCACATACCAATAATTGCGGGCGTCTTCGCTTTCGCTTAAAACAGCCACAATATCAATAACCGAAAACCACCATTTGCTGTTTTCATCGTCCCAAACGGCACGAACTTCGCGGTCGTTGAAGAATCGAATTGACATTTTATTCATCGCTGTTTCCTTCCAAGTCTCTAATATCTAACTTTGCTTTTACTCTCTTTTCAATGTCTTCGGCGCTTGGCAAGGTATCGACGTATTCGGCAGGCACAAAATCGCTTAACTTGTATTCGCTTACGCCTATCGGTTTGTTTATATCTTTCAGGGCATATTCCGCAGTCAGCTTATCTCTTGTTTTGCAGAGCATAATGCCTATTGTGGAATTGTCTTGCGGGTGCTTCAAGATGTCGTCAATGGCAGAGAGATAGAAATTGAGTTTTCCCGCATATTCGGGCTTAAACTCGGTGTCTTTGAGTTCTATCACAATATAGCAGCGCAATTTTGTATGATAAAACAGCAGGTCTATGTAATAGTCCTTATCGCTAATTTCCAAATGGTACTGTTCGCCTACAAAAGCAAAGCCAGTGCCGAGTTCGAGCAGTGTTTTTGCAATGTTGGCAACAAGTTCGTTTTCAATTTCGCGTTCAATAATTCCGTTCCTTTTTTCAATAAAATCAAAAACGAAAGGACTTTTGAGGGTTTCGAGTACTAATTTACTTTGAGATTTGGGTAATAGACGCTCATAATTGCTTACTTTGTCTGTAATTGCCTGGCGTTCGAAAGTTTTCAGTTCGATACGGTTTTCTAAAACACTTAACGACCAGCCGTTTTCGATCGTTTGCATGGCATACCATTCGTATTCTGCAAGACTTTTTGTTTTGTTAAACAATTCTACATTATGCGACCAACTCAATTGTGCAGACAGTGCCTGCACTTTTTGCTCATCATGGCAAAGTTCAGCGAATCTCCGCATATATTTCAGATTCCTCACGGAATAACCTTTTTGATTTGGAAAATCTGTTTTAATATCTCTTGCCAGATTATCAATAAATTTACTTCCGTATTTAGTATTGGCAATAATGATTTTACCGATATTCCAAAAGAGTAAAATCTGCTGCTGATTTACTCCAAGCACAGCCCTGTATTGGGCATTGCGAATTTGTTTTTTAATGTTGTTCAGAATTTCAAAATATTCATTGTTATTGATTAGCATAATGCACCTCCTAAATTTTTAATTATTTCATTTATCGTCCGTAGCAATTCATCCTCGCGTTTTACAATATTCAACACTTTGCAGGTAGCCGTATCTGTTTCCAAAGGCGCGACAAATTGTCGATGTGGCATTTGAGATTCTTCTCGTAACCGTGTAATCCGTTCTGTGAATTTCATTTCCTTTCTATTTTTTATGTCTTGAAATTTTGGCAAAGGTGTGGCTTTTTTCTGAATTGGCAGTCAAAAGAAAAAAAATTATCAACAACAGAATGAGGACAGCGTCTTACTGTTCTTTATTTGCATAACATGAGTAAGTAATCTGTTACGTTTTTGCTTGTTTCGCATCCTTACATACCGTTGTTTTGGAATATGCCAAAAAAAAACACCCGCAGAAGTTATACCGGATTCCTTTGCGGGTGTTTTGGTTTCGCTACTCAGTAATTGAACTTAACTGTGGTACCACCAGGAATCGAACCGGGGACACAAGGATTTTCAGTCCTTTGCTCTACCAACTGAGCTATGGTACCTTAAAACCGGGCGCAAAGGTAAATATAATTTATTACTGTGCAAATATTTTTGTACGGTTACGGCATTTTTCTCTACTTTTGCGCGCATAAATTACGGTTGTTATATGAATACTTCGATTTATAATATATGTAAAGTCACCGTGTTACTGTTCGCGGTAAATATTCCGCTGTTTTCTGCGGGACAGCTGAAGCCTGCCGGTCAGCAAGTAGTCAATTCTGTTGTGGCCGATACGGCCGTATCCGAAAGTACTGTCAAAAAGCCGGATCTGCAGACTGGGTCGATCGTTGAAGGCGTATTTCCGGCGATTCCCGTGAGTATTCCCGGCGTCGTGCGGCCTTCCATGCTGCCGCCATGGTATATGGGTTATGAGGATGCCAAAAGCCTGCTGCATTATACGGCTCCGAGGTTTGAGGCATGGAGGCTGAATCTGAACCTGAATCTGCCGCCACAAAAAAGTGTTCTGGACATAATCGGGGAAAATCCTCTCAGGGCGCTGATTTATGGAATGGCAACGCTTGCCGGCATGGCGAACAATACGGTGATGGGCGAAGATAAAATGAACAAGATCAGATTGGATGTAATGGTTCAGTCGCGTTCGGCCATCCCCGAAACGGCAATATCGGGCAACGGGAGAGTTTATTACGAAATCGATATAAGAAGAAACAGGGGAATCAGTAAATAAATTAATTATAAAATATCATTATGTTTTCAGGTATAGTTGAAGAAGCAGGTATTGTTACCGGAATAGAGAGGGAACAGGGGAATATGCATATCACCGTTCGCTGTTCGTTTGCCGGCGAGTTGAAAATCGACCAGAGCGTTGCGCACAATGGCGTTTGCCTTACTGTTGTGAGGATTGACGGGGACGAATATACGGTTACGGCGGTCAGGGAGACGCTGGATAAGTCGAATCTCGGAATGCTCGAAACGGGCGATCGGGTTAATCTCGAAAGAAGCATGAGGATGGACGGGCTGCTTGACGGGCATCTGGTTCAGGGACATGTGGATCAGACTGCCGTGTGTACGGATATTGCGGAAGCCGGCGGAAGCTGGTATTACACGTTTGAATATGATGCGTCGAAGGGCAATATTACTGTCGAAAAGGGTTCGATATCGGTGAACGGCGTCAGCCTGACGGTTATAGATTCAAAAAGCGGAAGTTTCCGGAACGCGATTATTCCCTATACATACGAGCATACGAATTTCTGTGAGCTGCGTAAGGGAAGCGCCGTGAATCTGGAATTTGACATAATAGGCAAATATGTAGCGCGGTTTGCGGAACGGTATTCCGGATAGCCGTTCACAGTGCGCCCGTTATTCCGAACAGTGTCACTGCGTTTTCGGAAGTGATGCGGTCGATTTCCTCCATGCCGATGTTTTTCAGCTCTGCAATTTTCCGGGCAATAAGCGGGATATACGAGCTTTCATTACGCTTGCCTCTGCAGGGGTGGGGAGTAAGATAAGGCGCGTCGGTCTCCAGCATCATGTCTGTCACGGGAATAATGTCCACAACCTGTGGCAGCTTGCTGTTTTTAAATGTAATTACGCCTCCGATACCTATTTTGAATGTGCCGTATTCCTTGATTTTGAGATAATCTTCCCGTGTTCCCGAAAATCCGTGAAACACTCCTTTTGTATCTGCACTGTGGATACGGTCGAGTATTGAGAAAATCTCGGCAAACGAATCTCTTGCATGTATTATTACCGGCAAACTGTGCTGTGCGGCAAGTTTCACCTGCCTTTCGAAAGCGTCGCGCTGCGCGTCAATGTAATCTACCGACCAGTAACAGTCTATTCCTATTTCTCCGACTGCTGCAAACCGGTTTGCAGCCAGCTGTTTTTCGAAGAAGGCCAGCTGGTCTTCATAGTCTCGTCCAACCGATACGGGATGCAGGCCTGCGGCAGGCAGGCATGTTTCCGGATAGTCGGAGCAAAGCTTCATCATCGCGTCGAAGTCGTTCACGTCTGTCGATGGGATAACGAGCCGTGTCACTCCGCTTTCAACGGCTCTTTTGATGACGCTGTCACGGTCGGCGTCAAATTCTTCCGAGTACAGGTGTGCATGTGTATCAATCATAACCGGTTGCTGTCTGTAATTTTTATGTTCATGTTTCCACTGTCCGATATGCCGAGCAGCTTGACGGGTACAATCTTGCCTGCCAGGTCTCTGTTTATCGGGATTTCTGTCCTGATATAGTTTCGCGTGTATCCGTACATTGTTCCTTTCTTTATGGCGGATTCAAACAGCACTTGTTCTTCCCGTCCGGCGTTTTTGAGGTAGAAGTCACGATGAAGTCTGCGGCACAGCCCGTTCAGCTGCCCTGTTCTTGCCGTTACGGTTTCTTTTCCGACTTTGCCGTCCATTTTCTCGCTGTCCGTACCGGGACGTCCGGAGTATGGAAAGATATGCAGCCATGCGGGATTCACTTCTTCAATAAATCGGCATGTGTCTTCAAAATCCGCGTCAGTTTCTCCCGGAAAGCCTGCGATTACGTCGATACCGAAAAAGGTGTACGGATCGATGTTTCTCAGCGTGTTGATCTTTTCACGGAACAGTTTTGTGAGATACCGCCTGCGCATGAGTTTCAGTATCCTGTCGCTGCCCGACTGCAGGGGTATATGGTAGTGCGGGAGGAATTTTCCAGAGTGTGTGATGACGTCGATTACTTCGTCTGTCAGCAGGTTCGGCTCGATGGACGAAATTCTGAACCGCTCGATGCCTTCAACTCTGTCGAGGGCTTTCAGCAGGCCGGTAAATGTTTCGCTGCCCGAACGTCCGAAATCGCCGATGTTCACTCCCGTGAGTATTATTTCCTTTATTCCCAGCGATGAAATTTTCACGGCTTCGTCCACGATTGAGGCTACGGACGGATTTCGGCTTTTTCCTCTTGCCTGCGGAATGGTGCAGTATGCGCATTTGTAATCGCATCCGTCCTGGACTTTTAGAAACGAGCGTGTTCTGTCGCCCGACGAAAATGCCTGGAAAAAACTGTCCACGCTGTTTATCTCGCATGAGAAAATCCGCGCTTCACCCCTGTTCCTGATGCTATTGACGTATTCAAACAATCTTCCCTTGGCGTCGGCGCCCAGCACCAGATCGACTCCTTCGACAGAGGCGATTTCTTCGGGCTTTAACTGTGCGTAACATCCTGTTACCGCAATAACTGCATTCGGCGACTGCCGTATGAACTTTCTTATTGCCTGACGGCATTTGCGGTCGGCCTGTTCGGTGACGGAGCAGGTGTTTATTACGTATATGTCGGCTAACTGTGAATGGCTTACTCTCTCAAATCCGTTATCGACGAATACTCCTGCAAGTGCGGAGGTCTCGGAAAAATTTAACTTGCATCCCAAAGTGTAAAAGGCTACTCTTCTCATATAATACTAAATTTTACCCCGCAAAAATATGATAATTTTATTATACCTCATGTCGGACAGTGTTGCGGGGTGTATCCCGGAATGACGCTTCAGGGTAATGCCGTCGCTATTACCTTTCAGATTTTAAGGTCTTTCAGACCGAATGGTAATAACCCTGAAAAGGCGTAAAATAACCGGTTTACGCTATAGCGTTTGTTATGCATGCATAAGTAGCCTTGTTATGCATGCATAAGTAGCCTTGTTATGTATGCATAAGTAGCCTTGTTATGTATGCATAAGTAGCCTTGTTATGTATGCATAGATAGTACTTGTTATGTATGCATAGATAGTACTTGTTATGTATGCATAGATAGTACTTGTTATGTATGCATAGATAGTACTTG
>JAISDK010000286.1 GCA_031264875.1 Prevotellaceae bacterium | reverse complement strand
CTATTGCTTATAAGTATTTTATTTTATAGGGACTTTAAAGTCTTTAAGGACTTTAAAGTCCTTAAGACTTATAGACAATAGCCCTGAAATGGCATGAAATAACCGGTTTACACCTTCGCTCGGCGTAGTCTCCAGACTACGTCGTGTTAAAAGCAAGGCTCTGCCTTGCGAAGCCCAAAAACAAACGTAGAGACGTGGCGCGCCACGTCTCTACGTTTCATGCAGTACGCCTAATGTTAAATGTTTTGTATTCGGCGCTCATTTTATTTTCTTTATTCTGTGTTTGAATTTTGCAAGGCTAGAGCCTTGCTTTTAACACGACGTAGTCTGGAGACTACGCCGAGCGAAGGACTTTAATTGACAGCATTAATCCTTAACTTGACGACATTGGGCTAGAGCCTTGCTTTTAACACGACGTAGTCTGGAGACTACGCCGTGTCGGGAGGCAATAGCATGGCTTAACTTGACGACATTGGGCAACGCCCAATGCCGTCAAGTTAATGTTCAGGATGAAAAAACTATCGACATTGACTGTTTTCATCTTTCCAGAGATTTTCTGTTTTCATTTCACAATTTTAGCCTGCGCGCAGTATAGCGAAATTTGCAGGAGATATTTCATTTTGTAAAAATTAGTATAATTTTGGGCTTGTAAATCGAAGACGGTTCACAGATATGTATTACTTATAAAGCGTTAAAAATGAGAATTGTTATTAAATATATATATAACATTGCGATATGGTCGGTTTTTATAGTCGATGCCATTATACTGATGATAATAAACCTTGTTGTTTTTGCAGTCACATACCCTTTTGACACCAAACGGAAAGTCATCCACGCATGTTCCTACTATTGGGGACTGCACTACCTGTGGGTCAATCCTTTTTGGAAATTAGATTACGTATGCCGGGCGAACATCGATCCAAAAAAGTCATACGTAATAGTCAGCAATCACCAGTCGATGCTCGACATCTGTGTCATATACAAAATTCCGCTGGTATTCAAATGGGTATCCAAGCGGGAAGTATTCAGGATGCCATTTGTAGGCTGGCTGCTGAAACTTCACGGCGACATACTGATACAGCGTGGAACAAGCCAGAGTACCAGGGAAATGCTGAAAAAAGCCGAAGGATGGATAAGCAAAGGATGCAGCATATCCATTTTTCCGGAAGGAACACGTTCTGCCGATGGCAGGATACACGATTTCAAGGAAGGCGCCTTCATGATAGCAAAACTGAACAACCTTCCCATTTTGCCGGTGGTTATCGAAGGAACAAGAAAGATATTGCCTCCGGGAAGCAGTCTTTTTGGAGGATGTGCAACAGCCCGAATACATGTGCTGCCCGAAGTAACAGCCGAAACAGTAGCCTCGCTCAAAATCCGCAATCTCTCCGATATGTTAAACAGCATGATGCTGGAAGAACACAAACGCATGGCGCCCGAAAAATATTCCGGTAACGACGAATCCGGACAATCCCCTGAAATATCATGAATAAGCCGGCTCAACCGGGTTCTGTTACCGGACGTAACGGATTGACTGTCTATGAAGCCTCGGCAGGTTCGGGAAAAACCTACACGCTAACCCTGGAATACCTGAAACAGGCGCTTTCCGACAATTTTAACGCAGGCAAATTCCGGACAGTCCTGGCTGTGACTTTCACCAACAAGGCTACCGACGAAATGAAAGTCAGGATCATAACCGCACTGAACCGTATTGCAGGCGACGGTGACAGCGATGTAGCCGATTCGATATGCAGAGAACTGAATATTGACAGACGAGTGTTGAAGGACAGGGCAGAAAAAGTCCAGAAGGCAATATTGCACGACTATTCCAGCTTTTCGATATCCACCATCGATAAATTTTTCCAGAAAGTGCTGCACGCATTTGTGAGGGAAGCAGGCTTGCGTCCGGGTTTCAGGCTTGAGTTAGACCAGAACCGACTGATTGACGAAGCCGTAGATCGCATGATGCTGAACCTGCACAAAAAAGATTTTCTCTACCGCCATGCCTTGAACATTATCGACGAACAGATGGAAAAGGGAAATTCATGGGATATCCGGAGAATTTTGAAAAACAGAAGCGGCGAAGTGCTGAAAGAGCAGTTTCGAGCCCTTGGCGTTCTCTTTCATGCAAAAATCAGTGACATGGCATTTATGGAACGCTATTCGAAAATGATAAGCGAAAGCGTCAAACAGTTTGAAAACAGCATGTCGGACATCGGCAGCGAGGCCATGGTACTGATTGGAGATTCGGGCTTGGAGATATCGGATTTCAAGTACGGAGCAACCGGTCCGGTTAATTATTTCTACAAGCTGCAGGACGGCAATTATGACGAACCCGGAAAGAGAGTTTTCGACATATTAGACAGCGGCGACAATGCAGTGTGGATGTCCAAAAGCGCAGCACGTAACGATATGACATATCTTACCGGACATCTGTCAATGCTTTTAAAAACCGCCGTCGGCATTTACAGGCAGTATTGCACCGCCCTGTGCATCAAAAGGTCGATGGACATACTCGGCTTCTTTGCCGAAATAGAGACAAATATGCACGAAACAGCAATCGGCGAAAACCTTATGCCCATCAGCGAAACCACTCACCTGCTGGGCAAGCTGATAAACGAAAGCGATGCCCCTTTCATCTACGAAATGACAGGGTCACGGTACGGCGTTTTCATGATCGATGAGTTTCAGGACACCTCGGAAGCACAGTGGCAAAATTTCAAGCCTCTGTTGCAGCACAGTCTCTCCGAAGGAAAAAGCTCGCTCGTGGTGGGAGACGTCAAACAGTCGATATACCGCTGGAGAAACGGCGACTGGCGAATACTGGCACACAGGATATTCAGCGAATTTGGCAACTTCAGTGTAACCGAAAAAAATCTGGATACAAACTGGCGGAGTTCTCCCCGCGTGATCGAGTTCAACAATGCCCTGTTTTCCGCCCTGCCGGCTTATATAGAAGAGGTATTTACAAAGTCTGTCGTCATGCCGGACGCCGGCGATGAAATCGACATACTCAGTTCGGCATATAAAAACGCGGAACAGAAAATTGCTAAGACCGGTGGACAGAGAAGCGGATACGTCTCACTTTCCCTGATAAGGGACGAAGATGAAGACGGTGAAAAGATAAAAGCCAAAGATAAAATACTGCAACAGTTGCCCGGACTTATTGCCGACATGCAGGATCGGGGCTACCGGGCAAGAGATATAGCAATACTTGTACGGAAAGCCTCCGACGGACAGGAAATAAGCGACTGCCTGCTGAATTACGGGAAAATTTCGGGCGACACGGAACACTGTTTCGACATCGTCTCGAAAGATGCCCTGTCCATAAAAAAGTCGGCAACCGTACAGTTCATCATCTCACTCATGAGAACGGTTGCGAATCCGGATGACGGTATAAACAACGCATCAATCAATTATTTCCTTAACCGCAACAACCCCGACTTCAAATGGAACGATTCGGGAATCCTCGACAGCAGTCTGAAAGAAAAACTTTCGGGACTCGCCTCCCTCTCGCTGCCGGAAGTGTTTGAACATCTGGTCAGAGTATTCGACCTTGGCGGCAATTCCGATGAAGTGCCCTGTCTGCAGGAACTGCACGATATGATAGTTTCGTTTGCAAACAGCAAAATATCGGACATTTCATCCTTTGTGGAACACTGGGACGATGCCGGCGAAAACGCTAAACTCTCGGAAGGACAAACCCCCGACGCAATAAGCATCGTCACCGTACACCGGGCAAAAGGACTTGAATATCCCGCAGTTATCATACCCTTCTGCAACTGGAGCATGAAACCTTCGTGGCGCGATACCGTCTGGGTCAGTCCGGAACAGGAGCCGTTCAACCAGTTGCCATACGCCCTGGTGAATTATGGAAAAGAGATGAAAAACAGCCATTTCAGCCGGGAATACTATTGCGAGACAGTACAGTCACTCGTCGATAACCTTAATCTTATGTACGTTGCCTTCACGAGAGCAAAGGACGAGCTGCACGTCATGCTGCCTTTGCCAAAACTCTCCGCGCGCGGCAGCAGTGGTTCGACCGGTATAAACACTGCCTCATCCGCAATAGCGTCATTCCTGAAAAGCAGCCGAGACTTTATGGACGGTAAAATGAAAAGCGAACAGATGGACGGCGACGACCTGTGCTACACGCTGGGCGAAAAGCAGAGCAGACAGCGCGACGGCGACAGTAACGCTTTCTCCGGAATATTTATAACTGACTACAATTCATCCATATTCAATAAGAAACTAAGGTTAAAATACGAGTCGGAAGATTATTTTTCCGTGGACACCCCCTTGCAGTCGAGAAACTATGGAATACTGATGCACAGGGTATTTTCGCTTATCCGTTCGACAAGTGACGTGCCTGCCGCCGTGGAGCGCATGGTGAAGGACGGACTGATTGGAAAAGAGCATGTTGTCGAACTCGAAAGCCGTGTCGGGAAAGCATTGCGGTTTGCCGGAAAATGGTTTGCCGACGAAAGCGGATTCGAGGTTGTCACCGAAAAATCGCTGCTTCTGCCGGCGTCGATGAACAGTGGACTGAGCCGCAGGCCGGACAGAATAATGCTGTCGGAAAACGAAACTGTGATTGTAGATTTCAAGTTCGGCGCATTGAAAAAAGACTCTCATAAACGTCAGATAAAAAGCTATATCCGACTGCTCGAAATGATGAAATACCCCGGCGTCAGGGGATATGTATGGTACGTGGATATGGATTCGATTGAGGAAATTACAAAATAAGCATTACCTTTGACCTCAATTTACTAATTAAAAAAAATATAACAGTAATGGCAAACAAAAATGAAATCAGCAGGCGGAAATTTCTAAGCTATTCCGCACTTGGGCTGGCAGGTTTGACAATACTCCCAAGCTGGAAAACAGCAGGGGTATATACACCTCCGAGCGACAGAATTGTTGCAGGCTTTATCGGACTGGGACAGCAGGGCCTGTCCGATTTTCGCAGTTTCGCAAAGTGTCCCGGCATACAGGTCGTTGCAGGCTGCGATGTGGATTCCATCAAACGCGAACGCTTTAAAAGACGTGTGGAAGACTGGCAAAAAAAGAACAATGTCCCGCCGCGTTGCGATGTATATGAATTTTACGGAGACCTGCTCGACCGCAGGGATATCGACATTGTCTCCATCGCCACGCCCGACCACTGGCACGCACTGGCGGTTATCCATGCCTGTCAGGCCAAAAAGGACGTGTACGTGCAAAAACCGCTGGCATACACCATCACCGAAGGACTGGACATGGTGAAAGCCGTTCGCAGCAACAATCGCGTACTGCAAATCGGCAGCCAGCAGCGTTCGGGCAAGGAATTTCAACAGGCTATCTCGCTGGTACGAAGCGGCGGAATAGGTCATATTGAAACTATTTACGCCAAGGTGGGCGATCCTCCCACGCCTCTCAACCTGCCGGAACAGCCGATTCCCTCTTCCCTCAACTGGAACCAGTGGCTGGGTCCGCTGAACGATCCGAAGATACATTACCATTCCGATCTCTGTCCTCCCGTTACACTTGACCCTGACAAAAACGAACAGCTGTGGGGTGCATGGCGGTGGTACTGCGAAACAGGAAACGGATATACTGCCGACTGGGGAGCGCACATGTTCGACATAGCACAGGCCGCCATAGGCATGGACGGCTCGGGACCGTGCGAATTTATTCCCAAAGGATACGGCAACGCCGAATATCTCACCATGAAGTACCTTAACGGAATAGTGATGACCGAACAGCCTTTCATGGAAAATGGCGGAAACGGCATCTGTTTCAACGGCAGCAAAGGCTGGTTAAGAGTAGCCCGGGGATTTATCGAATGTTCCGACCCTTCGCTGATAGAGAAAGAAGAAAAGAAAATTGCAGCCGGTCAGTATGAAGTCAGCAGCCCGCACATGCAGAATTTTCTTGACGCCGTACGTTCGCGTCAAAATCCGATTGCTCCGGTAGAAATCGGTTGCAGCACCAACACTCTGTGCTGTATCGCAAATATAGCTACCGAACTGAAACGTCCGGTGAAATGGGATCCCGCAATTCTAAGCTTTGGCAACGATAAGGAAGCGGCCAGTCACAGACTGTACCGTTATGAATATAGAGACGCCTATTCCGTGTAGCCTTACAGCAACTGTAACGATCGGATTTTCACAACTGCAGACCATAGTCTGCATGTAGTAACCAAGTACCGGCCGCTGCTTGAAATGAAGTCCACTAAGTCGAGCTTCGTTTCAGGCAGCGGCTTCTTTTATATATTTTCGATATTTAGTAGCGTGAGAAAAATAAAATGGTAACTTCCCCAGACAGCGCCGTGCGTTTTTTTTTGCTCGCGCCATTACCCAAACCTGACATTTTGGCACAAAAAAAGTCGATT
>JAISDK010000280.1 GCA_031264875.1 Prevotellaceae bacterium | reverse complement strand
GAGGACTGGTATCTGCATTAATTATTTCAAAAAATCAAAAACATCCGGAAAGAATTATTCTGGAAACCACGCGACAGATGCCGGTTACTACCGCTGCATTTTCTTCATCAGGCGAACCTTTAAATTTTTCGGATGCGGCGGAACATGCTGTACCCGCGGTTGTACATGTTAAAGTGACGGGTGAAACTCAGCGGAGATACTATGGTGGAAGCAGCGATATCTTCGATTTTTTCTTTGGCAATCCCGAAGAACGGAAATATCAGGAATATACGCCAAAAGGTTCCGGTTCGGGAGTTATCATATCGGAGGACGGTTATATAGTAACAAATAACCATGTCATTGAAAAAGCAAGTGAAATCACTATAGTTTTCAACGACAAGACAAGTCTCGTTGCCAGTGTCGTAGGTAGAGATCCAAATACCGATGTTGCTCTGCTGAAAGTCGAAACCGACACAAAATTGCCCACTTTGGGATTTGCTGATTCCGATAATTTGCGGCTTGGCGAATGGGTGCTGGCAATCGGAAACCCGTTTAATCTGACATCAACTGTTACGGCTGGCATTGTTAGCGCTAAGGCAAGAAATTTTGGAATCATCCCGACTGACTTTAAAATAGAATCGTTTATACAGACAGATGCAGTCGTTAATCCCGGAAACAGTGGGGGAGCGTTGATTAACCTGAAAGGCGAACTTGTAGGTATAAATACCGCTATTGCTTCTCACACAGGAGTATATGAAGGTTATTCTTTTGCCATACCGGCAAACATTGCAAAAAAAGTGGTAAAAGACCTTATTGAATATGGGGTTGTCCAGCGGGCGCTTTTAGGTATTGTATATGTTGATTTGTCTAAATTTGAAGATGACAGGGAGATTGAACAGTATGCGGAAGAAAGTCATCTTGATGCGGCAAAAATGAAAGAATTGAAAAGTAAAAAGTATAAGGGAGTGTGCGTTATTGAGGTTATGGAGAATAGTGCAGCGAAAAATGCCGGAATAGAAAAATGGGATATCATTACAAAAGTCGGAAATAAAGAAATCTCGTCTATGAATACTGTTGTTGAAGAAATTGGTACCTTAAGACCAGGTGATAAGATAGATATTACACTAATTCGAGACGGTAAAACGAAACAAATTACTGCTGTTTTGCGTAATAAGGCGGGTAATACAGATGTAGTGTCGGAAGACAAGATTGAAATTTTAGCCGCCCGCTTTGAAAAAGTTGATAAAGAGCTTGCTGACAGGCTAAGAATTAAAGGTGGAGTTCAGGTTGTAGAGCTTAATGACGGCAAGCTAATGAATCGAGTAAGGAAAGGATTTATTATCACAAAAATTAATCAAAAATCCGTGACCTCAGTAGAAGAGTTGACAACCATTGTCAATGGTCTGAAACGGGGAGAGGGAGTATTTATTGAGGGAATTTATCCCAATGGCAAGCGTGATTATGTAGCGTTTGAATTGTAGATTGGTTAAAATATCCTGTTTTCGACGTTTTTCTGAAAGCCGAAATTCAATTGCAAAATTGAAGTCCGGCTTTCGTGATAAAAAAATTATTGAGCAAAGTAAGATAAGATAAATGAGACAACTTAAAATAACAAAATCAATTACAAACAGGGAAAGCGCTTCCCTTGACAAGTATTTGCAGGAAATCGGTCGCGAAGAACTGATTTCTGTTGAAGAAGAAGTGGAATTGGCGCAACGAATCAAAAAAGGCGATCAGGAAGCGCTGGAGAAATTGACTCGTGCCAATCTGCGTTTTGTAGTCTCTGTGGCAAAACAATATCAAAATCAGGGATTGAGTTTGCCCGATTTAATCAATGAAGGCAATCTGGGACTGATTAAGGCTGCCGAAAAATTTGATGAAACTCGCGGTTTCAAGTTCATTTCTTACGCTGTATGGTGGATTCGGCAGTCCATCCTACAGGCTCTGGCTGAACAGTCGAGAATTGTACGTTTGCCTCTCAATCAGGTAGGTTCGCTGAATAAAATAAACAAAGCTCTTGCTAAATTCGAGCAGGAAAATGAAAGAACTCCTTCGTCGGAAGAATTGTCGGTTATACTCGATATTCCGCAGGAAAAAGTTTCGGACACAATCAGGGTTTCAGGCAGGCATGTTTCCGTTGACGCTCCTTTTGTCGATGGCGAAGACAACAGTTTGCTTGACGTACTTGTGAATAATGATTCTCCAAATGCTGACAGAGGTCTGTTGAACGAATCTCTGTCGAAAGAAATAGACAGAGCTCTGGCTACTCTTACTGAACGTGAACGGGACATTGTGAAATATTTTTTCGGTATAGGTACACAGGAAATGACTCTCGAAGAAATTGGCGAAAAGTTTAGTTTGACAAGAGAAAGGGTTCGACAAATCAAGGAAAAAGCTATCAGACGACTGAGACACAGTTCGAGAAGTAAGCTCTTGAAATCATATTTAGGATAGGTAAATCGGGATTTTCAATATTTTAAAATGTCTTTTTTAGAGAATATTGACTTTTTCCGAAAAGGAAACTCTGATGATTGTAAAAAAAGCAGAATTTATCAAAAGCAGTCCTGACTATACTCATTGTCCACAAACAGGTTTGCCAGAATATGCGTTCATAGGACGTTCCAATGTTGGGAAATCGTCTTTAATAAATATGCTTACAAACAGGCATAAACTGGCTCAAGTATCCTCTACTCCCGGAAAAACAGTGATAATAAACCATTTTCTGATAAACGATGAATGGTATTTAGTCGATTTGCCCGGCTACGGATATGCCAAAACGTATAAAACCAAAAGAGATGAATTGAAAATAATGATTAACAGCTATATTCTGAAACGGGAACAGTTAACTCTGCTCTTTTTGCTTATCGACGGACGGCATGAACCGCAGAATATAGATGTTAATTTCATAAATAATCTGGGCGAAAATCAAACACCCTTTGCTTTGATTTTTACAAAAGCAGATAAACTCTCCAGTAACGCTCTGAACCGGAATATAGACAGTTTCAAATATAAACTCTCGGAAATGTGGGAAGAATTGCCTCCGATTTTTATTGAATCGGCAGAAACAGGATTAGGTAAGCAGGAAATATTGAACTTTATAGAAAAAATCAATAATCGCGATTATTGATTTGATACGAAAAACCGAATTATTGCCGGAATGATTGTTTTTTGTCAGATATAAAAAAACAGCTACCTTTGCGCCGGTAATTTTGTAAAAGTTAAATCAAAACATTAGTATATGAGAGAATTGAATACATTTAACAGAACGGCAATTAAGATTTTTGTAATTATAACAGTCGTACTGACAGGCAGCTGTGTGAAAAAACAGGTGAAAAGCTTTGAGACTTCCGACAAATTTTCGCTGCTGTGGGAAATTACAGGCAACGGCATGCAAAAAACGTCGTATTTATACGGGACAATACATATCTATGATTCAACCGTATTCAGGATTCCGGAAGAGGTTTATGCAGCTATTGACCTTTGTGATAATTTTGCCCTGGAAATCAATTTAAACGAAATAAACCCCGGCAAGCTGATGCAGAGGCTCATGATAAGCGATCCCGACAGTACGCTTGACAAACTTCTTGAACCCGAAATTTATAATGAAATACAGAATATCCCTTTTATCAAAATGATGGGCGAACAGGTAAATATGATTAAGCCATTTTATGTTCAGCAATATATACTGATAGAAAACCCAATGTCGCTTCAGTCTGTTGAAATGAATCTGAACAGTTATGCCAACAGAAAGTCCAGGAACATACTGGGGATAGAGACTATCGACGAACAGCTTGATGCAATCGATGCCGTATCGCTGTCGGAACAGGCTCAGGGAATCAAGGATATCTATGATTACTGCAAAAGAGAAAATCTTGGATTTGCGGAAGCCGGTAGAAAGGTGTTTAATACGATACAGGTGACATATATGAATCAGGACTTTGAAAAACTTGTCAATCTTGAGGACGAATTTAAAATGACTTCAAATTCTCCCGCTTCCGATTCGGCAATAATAGGGTCGCGAAACGTCAATATGGCAAACCGTATCGACGATTTCATAAAACGGGATGAAGCTCTGTTTATTGCTGTTGGCGCCATGCATCTTCCCGACTATAAGAACCTGCGGGGTGTGGTTGGACTTCTGAAAGAAAAGGGATACAGTATGCGTCCCATATTAATTGACCTGAAAAACTGACTAAATATTCCGATATGAAAGTATTGATAGTTGAGGATGAAACCGCTGCCTATACAAATCTTAAGAAAATCATTTCTGAAATCGACCCTGAGATAGAAGTAATTGGAAATACGGAAAGCGTAAAGCAAACTGTTAACAAATTACGGGTACCGTCGAATCTGCCTGACCTTATTTTCATGGATATACATCTTTCGGACGGCTCGGCTTTCAATATATTCAATCTTGTTACGGTAGAGATTCCAATCGTATTTACCACTGCTTATGACGAATATGCTATCGAAGCATTTAAAGTCAACAGCATAGACTATTTGCTGAAGCCCATAGAGGTCGAAGAGGTCAGGAGGGCTTTGGAAAAGTTCAGGCGGCTTAACAAGCAGGATATTGCGCAATATTTAAACATGCTGCCACAGTTGATGCCGTCACAGGACAAATATCCCGAAAAAATACTTGTCCCCGTGAAGGACAAACTTATTCCCGTATCACTGGACAGTGTCTCATGCTTTTATACTACCGACGAAAAAACCACAGTCATTCTGAAGGGAGGAAAAAAATATCCGTACAGAAAAACGCTCGACAGCATAAACCATTCGCTGAATCCCAAGCATTTTCTCAGAGTCAACAAGCAGCATATCGTTTCCTAGGGAAGCTTTGTGAATATCACTATCTGGTTCGACAGCCGCCTGCTGATAACTCTCGATACGGAAACGCCCGAACGTATTTTCGTAAGCAAAAACAAAGCTGCCGAATTTAAACAGTGGATGACGCTGTAGAGAATTGAATTATAAATTATATACAGATGAAAAAAATACTAATCGTTTGCATGTCTGCACTGTTGTGTGGATGTACGCTAAGGGGGAGGGTAGAGATTAAAGAATATGTCACTTTTATGGAAAGCCCTGATCCGAATGCCGATACCGCGGTATGGGCATCAAAAGGATTTAAGGTGTCTTTTGGCTCTACGCATGTGCGTTATGCCAAATATAAAGAGCCGGAGATCAATGTTTCAAAAACTCACAAGCTCCACGCATGGAAGGGCGAACGCGTCTCGGCACAGATTGTTGTGTGGACGTCGACGCCACTGCATCAGCTGGAATGTGAGGTGAATGGACTGAAATCGGCCAAAGCGGTGATTCCGGCGGAGGCTGTCAGTGCGAGGTTCGTCAGATATACTCTGACTGACGAGTTTGGAAACGGATGCGGGTCGCATAAAAAGTATGCCCCGTCTCTGGCCGGCGACATGCTTGACAATATCGACTGTATCGATATGGATGCGAAGAGCGTTCGTCCCGTGTGGATTACCGTAAATGTCCCCGATTCGGCAGATGCAGGGATATACAGGGGTGACATCAGGGTTTCTGCACGAGGAGTAAACGCAAAAGCTGTAACGGTGAAGCTGAAATTGGAAGTTGAGGTGTGTGACAAAACTCTGCCTGCGGCTTCAAAATGGAAATATCATCTTGATTTGTGGCAGCATCCCTCTGCCGTTGCCAGAACGGAGAACCTTGTGCTTTGGAGCGATGAACATTTCAAAGCCATGCGTCCACTGATGAAAATGCTTGCCGACGCAGGTCAGAAAGTCATTACGGCTACCCTCAACAAAGACCCGTGGAATCATCAGTGCTACGACGGTTACGAGGACATGATTGTATGGACTAAAAATGCGGACGGATCATGGAGTTACGATTATACGGTATTCGACCGGTGGGTGAATTTCATGATGGACATCGGGATTAAAAAGATGATTAACTGCTATTCGATGGCTCCGTGGAACAACGAGCTGCATTATATGGATGCAAAATCGGGAAACATGATGACCGTCAAGGCTGATCCGGGTACAAAACAGTTTGCCGAAATGTGGACTCCTTTTCTGAGAGACTTTGTGCAGCATTTAACCAAAAACAAATGGCTGGGGATAACAAATATTGCAATGGACGAGCGACCGCCTGCCGTGATGGACGAAATTCTCGGACTGCTGCAGAAGGAGGCGCCTGAGCTTGGCGTCGCTCTTGCCGACAATCACCAGAGTTATAAGAAATATTCATATATAAGAGACTTGTGTGTGGATCTAAATTCGATGCCCGAACCCGCTGACCTGGCTTATCGCAGGGAGAAGGGTCTGAATACCACCTATTACGTTTGCTGTGCGCATAAATTTCCGAACATGTTTACATTTTCCGATCCTGCGGAAGCCGTTTATGCCGGATGGTATGCGAAGGCCAACGAACTGGACGGTTTCCTGCGATGGGCATACAACTCGTGGGTTGAAGATCCGCTGATCGATTCGCGTTTTAGAACCTGGCCTGCCGGCGACACCTTTATTGTTTATCCGGGAGCAAGAAGTTCGATACGCTTCGAGTGCCTGATGGAAGGAATTCAGGATTTCGAGAAGCTGTCAATCATAATGAACGGGCAGAAAGGTGAATCACTGCCGGATCTGAGCGTATTCAAGAGTTCGGTAAAGCCGGACAATATGGAATCGCTGATTGAAGATGCTAAAAAAATCTTTCGCCAGTGAAAGTGACAGAAACGTTATCCAGAAGAAATAATGCCGCAGGGCGCACAAAGACTGTTTACGTGTGCCTTGCGGCGTTTCTCTGTCTTGCGGCAAGCTGCGGAACACGGCAGCAAAAAGCCATATTGCTGGGCGAACACGAGATATACAAGCCCGTGTATGCACAGGGATTTTCGCTGTACCGCTACGGTGATACAACCGTGCTCAGAGTTTCCAATCCATGGCAGTTTGCTTCGGATGTGGAATTTAACTATCTTCTTACACCAAACGCCTCGCCTGACGCATTGAACGAAATAAAAACTCCGGTAACAAAAGTCGTATGCATGTCCACCACACATGTGGCT
>JAISDK010000269.1 GCA_031264875.1 Prevotellaceae bacterium | reverse complement strand
TTTCTATAGAGTTTTGTAGAAAATCCGGCTTTCCGGATTCTCATGCTCAGATCGATATCCTCGCCGAACATGTTTTTGAATCCTCCGACAGCGCTGTACACCATGCGCGAAAAGCCCATATTGAAAGTGCGCGGCATAAATTTTTCCATATTGACTTTTCCGCCGCGTATTCCGCCTGTGGTCCAAAACGAAGTCATGGCATAATTGATAGCTTTCTGGATGTCGGAAAATGATTCGTGAGCCTTGTCGGGGCCTCCAAAACAGTCGGCATAATTTACTTCCAATTCCTTTTCAAGAGTTTCGAAATAGTGTGGAGGAATTATGCAGTCTGAGTCGAAAAACACGAAATATTCGCCCGAAGCGTTTTCCATTCCGACATTTCGCGAATCGCTGCGTCCGGTATTGGGTTTCACAATATATTTGATACATAACTGCTCGTTATACTTATCCGCGACTTCATTGCTTGGCACGCTTGAGCCGTCTTCGACCAGGACAATCTCAAAATTCTTACTGTTTTGATTGGTTAGACTGCTCAGCAATTCGTCGGTTTCTTCAGGACGATTATATACAGGAACAATTATGCTAAAACGAAACATTTACTCATCATCTCCTTCATCGACAAACGGCTCCGTATCGTCATCCGGAAAATCGCCGTCGCCGGAATCATGCTGATCGAACAGCGCTCTTTCGACTTCCTCGATTTCAGAATCTATTTTCACATCTACTTTGATAAGATAATCTGCACTTTCCGTGTCAAGCGTAATGGCATAGAAAAACTCTCCGTTGCCCTTGTCCACCTTGATAAGGTAGTCCGAATATCCTTTCGGATATGTTTCCTTAATCAGAGCTATCAGCTCCTGGGAAAGATTTTTATAGCTAACGACCAGTTTTTTCTTGCCTGAAGAGGGTTTTGTAGCTGGTTTTTGGGTGTTTTTTGAAGGCGTTTCCTTCGTTTTTTTGCTGTCTGTCAATTTCTTAGCACTCATATACTGTTTACATTTTTTATGCAATGATATTAAAGATTTTTAAATTCCAAAAATAAACATGCCGAAATGAAAATATCTATGTTTCGGTCGAATCCGAATCCGGCAGTGAAGTCCATTCCATCACACCGTTCTGTGTGCGCATTTTCCCGCTGTCCAGCAATCGGCGTACAATCATGATAGTTTTGTCAGTCTCACCGGTCTGTTGAATAATGTTTTCCAGCGTAGAGGGCGACTGTTCAAGTATGGATTTTATTTTCCCGACAATGGCATCAAATTCGTATTTACTCATATTAAGTTCGGTTCGTCGACGACACACGTCACACTGTGCGCATGGCCGGGCATTTTTTTCTCCGAAATATGCAAGAAGCCTGACGCTGCGACATTCGCTTTCGCTTTCTGCATACAACAACATGGCATTCATTCTTTCGGTAAACCTGTTTTTCGCCCACAGGTAGTTTTCGGTCGAAATTCTTATATTGCTGCTGTCGAGTCTTTCCTCGTGAAATATCAGCATGGGCGATCTTTTCTGCGGAATATATTCGGCAATTTTCATTTTCCCCAGCCGCACCAGCATATTATATATCTCGTCGCCCGACTTGAACATTATTTTTGCAAGATAGGCCTCGTCGATATACACGAAATCGTTGAACAGGCCGGCGTATGCCCTTAATACCGTTTTAATAAAATTGTCAATATCGGGATTATTAATCTGAATTTTATACAGGTCGTCCCTGTTGACGGTAAAATGCAGGCGCGACGGGTTATTGATTTCTTCCGTAAGCTCGGCAATGTTTTCTTTCCGCAGAAACTTGAAGGCGCTGATAACTGTTGCCGGATAGAATTTGCAGGTTTGCGAGAAGTCTTCCATGTTGAACGAGCGCGATGTATTTTTGCCGGCTCCGTATGCCAGCTGCATATAGTTGCATGCCGACTGGTAGATGGTTTTAATCTTGTCGATATCGGGAAACTCGTTTCGATATCGCTGTTCAAACTTCGCTCTGTCGCCGCTGTTGTAGAGCAGAACGGCATAAGCTCTGTTTCCGTCGCGTCCCGCTCTTCCCGCTTCCTGAAAATATGCTTCGACAGAATCCGGCAAGTCAATATGAACCACAACTCTCACATCCGGTTTGTCGATTCCCATGCCGAAAGCGTTTGTGGCGACAATTATCCTCGTCCGTCCGCTTTGCCAGTCGTCCTGTTTAACGCTGCGTATTTCGGGACTTAAGCCTGCGTGATAAAAGTCAGCCGGAATACCTGCCTCCACGAGTTTCTGCGCTGTTTCCCTCGTCGCTTTCCTGCTGCGGACGTACACGATTCCGGATCCCCGTTCCTTTTTCAGGATATTCAGCAGATACCCCGTCTTGTCGTCTATTGTCCGGACTATATATACAAGATTTTTGCGCTCAAAGCTTTTTTTCAGCAGATTGGGTTTCCTGAAATTCAGCTTTTCCATTATGTCGTCAACCACTCTCGGCGTTGCCGTTGCAGTCAGCGCCAGAACGGGGACATTGGGCATGTTTTTCCGTATCTCGGCTATTTGCAGGTATGAAGGCCGGAAATCGTATCCCCACTGTGAAATACAGTGAGATTCGTCAACTGCAATCAGGCTGACGTTCATTCGTTCCAGCCTCACCCGGAATATGTCGGTTTGCAGGCGTTCAGGGGAAAGATAGAGAAACTTGTAGCTGCCGAAAACTGCGTTGTTCAGTGTAATATCTATTTCACGGGCTGTCATTCCGGAATGAATCATCAGTGATTTAATATTCCGTTTTCTGAGATTTTCAACCTGATCCTTCATCAGCGCTATCAGCGGAGTTATAACAAGGCAGATTCCTTCCATTGCGAGCGCCGGGACTTGAAAAGTTATCGACTTGCCGCCTCCGGTGGGCATCAGTGCGAGCGTGTCTTTTTTTTCCTCGGCAACGGCAAATATAATCTCTTCCTGAAGTTCCCGAAAGGACTGGTATCCCCAGTATTTCGCAAGTATTTGGCGGTATTTTTCCATTTCACTCAAGCGCTTGTTCCAGGTTGACAATCATGTCTATAGGATGCAGCGGGGCGGCCATGTTTTCTGCCGCCCCCTTTGCATAACCGGATTTTTCGCCGTTGCGTATTGCCCTTGTCGAAAAACCGCAGCTGTTAATGTCTCCTCTCATTACAACCGGTTTTATACATAACTGTTTTCGTCCCAGCCCAGTTTGATCAGTTCAATTTTGGACGGGTCGGATGTACCCAGATGATAACGGGTATCAGCCGCAGCAATATGTTTTGCCGGCGGATTCAGCGGACGGTCTTCCTTGAAATATTCCCGGCGCTTGGCTTCGATGATGCGCAGACCTGTGGAATCGACGGCAACGGGATCGAAACCGGCAAGCAGTCCGTTGTATTTCCACGAATATTCTTCCGAAAACTTGCTTGGCGCAACATGATGGAACTGTGGAGTGAACATGACCAGGATGTGCAGACGGGTTTTTCCCTTCACCATCGGCAGTTCCTGCAAGCTGCCGAGTACGGAACAGGAATCTTCGTGATAGTCCGAAGGTTTTTCGGCAAACATAATGTAGTTTTTAAGCAGTGTGCCAACGCCCGACCACGCATGTGTACGCATGGGACGGGTATTGATCAGCGCCGTTGCATTCCGGAATACCGGATTTTGCTTGACGCCGCGGTCGTCCACGCTGATTCTGTCTTCCGGCACTCCGGCGCTCAGTACGCGGGCTTTCAGCGTTTCGTTCACTTCGGGCGGAGTAGGCAGCCCGTTCCACTGATTGGTCTTGATGCCAACCGTATCGGAAGGCTTGATGACGGATGCCCATGCTTCGGCGGACGTTTGGTAGCCGGTCAATCTGCAGACGGCTTCGTCGATCATCTGTCCGCAGATAGCGGCATCCGGGGTATCGCCGCCGGCATACAGATGCTGATTGCGGATGAGTACGACTCTGCTTGTTGCATGTCCATCCATTGCCCATGTGCTGACAGGGCGATTCAGGAGTATTGCTCCTCCGGCAGCCATCATGGCTGTCTTTTTCAATAATTCACGACGTGTTACTGTTTTCATTATCGCTATATTTAATTTATTATTATTTATAATTGTTAATTATTCATTGTTAATTGGTACAGTTCTTCGACCTGCCCGGAACTGTTGCCGTTAAAGATGGCATACAGACGTTTTTCCAGTGTCCATGTCATAAAAAACGTTCCGTCTTCCAGCTGCAGTTTGGAACGCGCATCGGTCGATTCGGGTGCAAATTTGTCCTTCAACAGCTTGCAAGCCGCTTTTGCCGTGTCGGCATCGGGATATTCAACTGCAAGAAGATAACACCGCGCATCGGCGCTTCCGTATTTTGCCAGGATGGCATCGGTTTTGTCGCTGATGTCAATAATGTTGTAATCGGCAATAAACAGGTAGGCGTTAAGCCAGATGTAGTGATGAAAATACAGATAGCCGCCCGGAACCAGATCTTTTTGCGGCAATACGTTCACAATCGCTGGTTTGTCGCCTGTCTTTGGAATAGCCCTGTCCACAAGCGAGGCAAGGTGATGGAGGGCTTTCACACTTTCGGGCATAATTTTCTGTGATGTAATGATAACGTAGTACCTGTCCTTCCAGAACAGTACAAAATCGCTGAAGCTCTGGGAACCTTGACCGTATTCGTTTTCTTCCCTGTCGCGGCTCTGGGTATATACGCCAAAGGCATTGGCAGACGAGGTCATTTCGTAAATCTCGACCGTAATCTGTGGCAATCCTTCACCGCTGTATTTGCAGCCCGTCATGCCGGCCAATCCGTATGACAGGTACAGTTCCGCCCCGCCATTGATGTAATCGTAGAGCGCTTCGCCCTCGTAATCCAACCATTCAGAAACTTTATAGCCGTCAAACTGCTCGGGCAGATGTTTCATAATCTCGATTTTTTGTGAATAAACCGTTTCGGTCAAACAAACTGAACACACAATAAAAATATAACTCCATATATAACGCATCGGACTTTTGCTATTAGGCCGCAAAATTATATGAAAAATTGGAAATCGAAAGTTGAAGGTTGAAAAGGATGTCAAAAGATGTGAATTTTCGATTAAGGGTATGCGAAATAAACAAGATATAACAGATATTCTTTAAGCGATTGTATTGCCGTCAGCTTTAGCTGACGGATAAGAAAATGCAGGACAAAAGCCCAAAGACAAGATGTTCAAAAAGGATGTTCAAAAAGTTCCGTCAGCTAAAGCTGACGGCAATATTTTATCACAAGAGATTAAGAGAACAGTCAATTTATTTCACAACAATTCCTTAGTCAGGACATAACAACAGTCGTCATAAATCGA
>JAISDK010000268.1 GCA_031264875.1 Prevotellaceae bacterium | reverse complement strand
GGACTGTCCACAATCCAGAACTGGTGGCGGACTCCGTCGCCGGAAGTGAAATCATATTCGGTGCTTTGAGTTTCGACAATCGAAGCGACCAGTTCATTCATCTCTTCCACATCGGGATATGACAGAAAGACAGGCTCAACATTCGCATTTTGTTCGTTAACATGCCTGGTTCTGTCTTTTTCCTTGTCTTCTCTGGTGAGTTCGTGTTTCTTGATTTTTCCCGCCTCGTAATCCTCAGCTCTGGCACATGCCGTCAGTCCGTACTGGGTTCTGCCGTCCATGGTTTGCGCATAGATGTAATACTTTTCAGTCTCATCCTGAAACAGCCAGCCGTTGTCGATCCATCGCAGGAAACATTTCTTGCCCGAATCATACGTCACGCCGGCATATTCATAAGATGTCGGCATGGAATTTATTTCCGGCTTTGTGATGTGCAGGAGCGATTTTTCTCCCGCTTCCTCTCTTGCTTCCGCAGAGCTAAGAACGTCGTATGGACGCGATGCAATTTCCTCAGCATATTCTTTCGGAGGACGAACTGCTTTAAATGGTTTTAATTTTATCATAACTGTATATTTACTATTATTATATTATATATTAAGAATTTTTAATTTTTGAAATCCAGTTTTTCACTTCATCGGGTGAAGGATTTTTCAATCCTGACTTCTGTTTTTTGTTGGCGCCGCACAGGTCGTTGAAAAGTTTGCCCGGGTTGAGGTCTGCAAGGGACTTTACGGTGGTGAATCCCGATTTCTGGATTACGGCAACCCATTCTTCCGGTATCCCGACAGCCTCGTAGGCTTCCTTTTCGTCGGCAACGGCTTTCTTTTCGGGACGCATTTGCGGGAAAAACAGCACGTCCTGAATGGACGCCGCACCGGTCATCATCATCACCAGCCGGTCGATTCCTCTACCCATTCCCGAAGGGGGAGGCATGCCGTATTCCAGCGCCCGCACAAAATCCATGTCGATAAACATTGCTTCATCGTCGCCTTTCTCTTTCATTTTCAACTGTTCCTTGAAACGTTCGAGCTGATCGAGAGGGTCGTTGAGTTCCGAGTAGGCGTTGCATATTTCTTTTCCGCCGATAAACAGTTCAAACCGTTCGGTAAGCGATGGATTGTCGCGGTGTTTTTTTGTTAAAGGCGACAGTTCCACTGGATAATCGGTGATGAAAACAGGCTGAATCAAATGGTGTTCGCATTTTTCGCCGAATATGGCGTCGATCAGCTTACCCTTGCCCATTGTGCTGTCGGTTTCGATACCCATCTGGTTACAGGTGTTTTGCAATTGGATTTCGTCCATTCCTGATATATCTGCTCCTGCATATTCCCTTATTGCCTCCAGCATCGGCAAACGGCGGTACGGTCCTTTAAATTCCACTTCACTGTCGCCGATTGTTACACGGGTACAGCCATTTACTTCGATGGAGATTTTCTCGAAAAGCTGTTCGGTGAAATTCATCATCCACCTGTAGTCTTTGTATGCAACGTAGATTTCGAGACAGGTAAATTCGGGATTGTGTGTGCGATCCATGCCTTCGTTACGGAAATTGCGCGAAAACTCATATACTCCGGTAAATCCTCCTACTATCAGCCTCTTGAGATACAATTCGTTTGCAATGCGCAAATACAGGGGTATATCCAGGGCGTTATGATGCGTGATGAATGGACGCGCGGTAGCTCCGCCGGGAATGGATTGCAGCACAGGCGTATCAACTTCAAGGTAATCCCTGTCGTTGAAGAACTGTCTCATGGCGTTTACTGTCTTTGTGCGCTTGATAAACACGTCTTTTACATGGGGATTGACAATCAAATCTACATATCTCATGCGGTATCGCTGTTCGGGGTCGGTAAAGGCGTCGAACACCCGTCCTTCCTTTTCCTTCACTATTGGCAGGACTCGCAGCGACTTGCTCAAAACGGTCAGTTCTTTTGTGTGAATCGACAGCTCGCCCATCTGGGTTACAAACGCATATCCTTTGACACCGACAATGTCGCCAATATCCAGCAGTTTTTTGAAAACGGTGTTGTACATTGTTTTGTCTTCATCCGGACAGATGTCGTCGCGCTTGACATACACCTGAATCCTTCCTTTCCCGTCCTGCAGTTCAAAAAAGGAAGCGCTGCCCATAATGCGCCTCGCCATAATGCGTCCGGCGATACTAATATCTTTAAAATTATCCTTTTCGGGATCGAATCCGGCAGC
Source organism: Prevotellaceae bacterium (assembly GCA_031264875.1). Classification (GTDB taxonomy): domain Bacteria; phylum Bacteroidota; class Bacteroidia; order Bacteroidales; family UBA932; genus JAIRLF01. The sequence continues at coordinate 5,743 of JAISDK010000268.1, read as the reverse complement.
TATTTCCTCCGTAGTGCAGTTTACTTCAAATTCCTGTGCCGGATATGCCGGGATATTGAGTTTTTCCAGCTCGGTCAGCGAATTTCGTCTAACAGTTTCCTGTTCGTTAAAGTCTTGATACATATTTTGTGTCGTATATATATAATGAACTGCATGGCGACTACAGTTCCTTGATTTTAATGTTTCTAAACCATACTTCGTCGCCATGATCCTGCAAAAGGATATATCCTTCGGCAGCATTACCGAAATCAGGCCAGTCCCTGTATTTGCTGTATGCAACCAGAGCGTTCCACATCTGACTGTTACGCTCGTATTCCACTACCTTGATTCCGTTAAGCCAGTGTTCCACATGATTGCCGGCAACAACAACTGTTGCCGTATTAAATTCCGTTATGTTGAACCGTTTGGACTTTATTGCGGGAATCAGGTCATACAGTGAGCCGACAGTCCTGTTACCCTTCACGCCCAGTTTGGCGTCGGGATGTTTTTCGTCGTCCAGAATCTGAAACTCGCATCCTATTGCAGAGCCTTCGCCCCTGTTTAACCCCGGATCGACAAAGTATTTAATTCCGCTGTTGGCTCCCGGCGTTATCTTGAATTCCGCTGTCAGAATGAAGCTTCCATACTTTTTAGTGGTAACGATATCTCCTCCGTTTGTCGATTCGCCTCCGCCGCCTTTCAGCACTTTCAGCAGTCCGTCTTCAATCACCCAGCCCTTTTCGGGGAAGGCGTCGATTTTTGCGCCGCGCCAACCGTCAGTCGTTTTTCCGTCCCACAGCAATTTCCAGCCGTCTTTGGCTTCGGAGGGCGATATGGTGTTTGCAACGCAATTTATTTCGGGAGCGTCCGAAGCGGTTTGATACTGCGCAACATTTGCTGTGCAAATGCGCATGTTTTTCCAGCTCACGGTTTTGCCGTTAAGAGCGCTGTTATTGCCGATGCTGTGTACTTGCAGGGCGATGAATCCTTCCGGGGTCATGTCGTCCCAGAGATTGGCACATGCAACGCCGTTAATCCATGTGCGGATCGAATTTCCAATGGCTTCTATTCTTGCACTGTTCCATTCTCCTTGCTTCAATACATTGATTGCACCGGGATTGGATGTGAGATTATAGAGCCATCCTCTCCGTTCTTCGTCGTACACTCCTCCCGACCATCGTCCGTCTATTTCAAACTGATAGCCGTGTACCTTGCCGTTGTGATATTCTTTAAGGCTTTGGCTGCGAAACTGAACGCCGGAATTAAGTCCTTCGTCAATCTTCAAGTCAAACTCGAGGATAAAGTCGGCGTAATTTTTTTCGGTAACAAGAAAGGTATTGGGAGTATTCGCTTTGGAGATTCCCGTGATAACGCCGTCTTTTACTTTAAAGTCAGCATTGCCGCTGAGTTTTTTCCACCCTTTCAGGTTTTTTCCGTTACATAATGGTGTCCATTCCTGTGCATACAGCGAACTGGACAATAAAATAATAATCAGTAATATATTTTTCATATTTGCATTTATTTTCATATCTGTTTTAAAATAGAGCGCCCTCTAACCGAAAAGTATCAAGGGCGCTACGCTATATCTAATAATATTTATTTAAAAGCCAATTAAATTACAGAACAGTTGAAATCTGTAATATGCCTATATTTTATAATACTGTTCCCAGCCTTTACGCGGAGGCAAGCCTGTGAGCATTGCATTGGCAAACGCATTATTTGTTATCTGTTTTGTACGGCAATCGAAGTACAGGGGAATATTCAGCCGTTGCGCCATTACTCCGAGCGAGAATACTTGACTTAAAGTTCCGTGAATTTCAAACGGCGAACGGGTTTTTTCCTTGCCCATACATGCGCGCAGGAAATTGGCAAAGTGATTGGATGGACTTTTCGGAACTTCCGGAAGTTTCATGTCCTTTGCCTTTTCTTCGGGAATGATGGTGAGGGACGAGCCGTGCGAACCGCCCTTGAATGTCAAATCCCTGCTGTAGATGATTTTTCCCGGATTGAGTGACGACGGTTTTATTTCTCCCTGTCCCGATGCGGGAATGCCTTCCGCCAAATCGGATTTTCCGTAACCTTTCGGGATGGGAGGCAGATTGTTCAGACCGTCGTACCATGTCAGATCGACAGGCGGCATTTCTCCCCGTGCCGGAAAACGGAACAGAATTGTGGAGGACGTCGGGAAAAAGTAATCATTGTGTCCTGTCAGCGTCGGGCGAACTTCGTAGGGAAGACCCAGCTGCAGAAATTCGTGCGCCGTGTCCATGATATGCGCGCCCCAGTCGCCGAGAGCGCCCATGCCGAAATCGTACCACGAGCGCCAGTCGCCGTAATGATATTTTGAATTGTACTCGTGATATGGAACAACTCCCATCCATGTATCCCAGTCAAGGGTTTCCGGAATCGGTTCCTTATCGGGAAGCTTGTAGATATTGGTGTCCCATTTGTGCCATCTTCTGTCATTGTTCATGTGTGCGCTGATTGCGGTGACATCCTTTATGATGCCTGCTTCAACCCATGTTTTGAACTGAAAGTAGTTTGAACCGGAATGTCCCTGGTTGCCGACCTGGGTAACTACTTTTGGATGTTTCCGGGCTGCTTCCATCATCAGTTCGGCTTCGAGGAAAGTGCGCGCCATGGGTTTTTCGACATATACATGTTTGCCCAGTGATATGGCCAACATGCTGATTGGGAAATGCGCATGATCGGGAACGGCTATGCACACTGCCTCTATCTCGTTGCCCATTTTGTCGAACATCTGTCTGAAATCCTTAAATTGTTTGGCTTTTGGAAATTTGGCCAGCATGTTTTGGGTATGTTTTGCTCCCAAATCGACGTCGCACAGGGCAACGACATTTGCCAGTCCGGTTTTGTCGAAATCGTTTATAATCTGTTCGCCACGGTTTCCAATACCGATACATGCAAGATTTACTTTGTTACCTGCACTTATGCTACTACTGCTGCCGCTACCGGCATTTGCGCGAAGTCCCGCTGCCAGTCCGGCAGAAGCGAGCGTCGCTGTTTTCAGGAAATTTCTTCTTGTTGTCATACAAGCGATAAAACTATTTATTGTTAATTACTAAATTTATTATCTAATATACGGCGCAAATGTAATGGAAAATTATTGAATGTTGTATTTTTTATTTAAGAAATATTAACATTCATATATCCCCGTGAATTAAACGGCTATAAATGAAAGATATTCTTTTACCAGATGAAATTTCCGAAAGGATATCTTCCGGCATCCAGCTCGGCCACTATCCGATAAATATCGTTCCGGAGTTTCGTGATATTTTCTTTGTTTTTGGCTGATATGAAGATGCAGGGAGAATTGTTCTTTGCAAGCCAGCTTTTTTTCAAATCGGCCAGACTGATGTTTTCTTTAGTTGCCGGAGTCAGGTCGTCTTCGTCCTTTTTTATAAAGGTATAGGCGTCGATTTTGTTAAAAATAAGATATACGGGTTTTTCGCCGGCGCCTATTTCCTGAAGCGTATTCCCGACGACTTCAATCTGTTCCTCGAAATTGGGATGCGAAAGATCTACAATATGCAACAGTATGTCAGCTTCCCGCACTTCGTCGAGGGTGGACTTGAACGATTCGACTAACTGATGCGGCAGTTTCCTGATGAACCCAACTGTGTCGGACAGTAAAAACGGAATATTCTCTATCACAACTTTCCTTACGGTGGTGTCGAGGGTTGCAAACAGTTTGTTTTCTGCAAACACGTCCGATTTGCTTAGCAGGTTCATCAGTGTCGATTTGCCGACGTTTGTGTATCCAACCAGAGCCAGACGGGACAGGCTGCCGCGATTCCCTCTCTGCGAAGCCATCTGCCGATCAATCTTTTGCAACTGTTCTTTCAGCTTTGCGATTCGCGTAAGTATTATCCTGCGGTCGGTTTCCAGCTGCGTTTCTCCGGGTCCTCGCATATTCAGTCCTGCTCCTCCCCTCTGACGCTCAAGATGTGTCCACATGCGGGTCAGTCGGGGCAGCAGATACTGGTACTGTGCAAGTTCGACCTGTGTCTTTGCATAAGCGGTCTTTGCTCTCTGTGCGAAAATGTCGAGGATAAGCGCTGTTCTGTCGAGAATTGCGCATTTAAGTTCCTTTTCCAGATTCCTTAGCTGCGAGGGCGATAGTTCGTCATCGAAAATAACGAGATTTATTTCCGATGTTTCCAGAAAGGATTTTATTTCAAGGACCTTTCCCGAACCGATAAAGGTATTTGGATCGGGATGTTTCAGCTTCTGTGTAAAGCGTTTTACGGCAGTAGCTCCGGCTGTTTCGGCAAGAAATTCCAGCTCGTCAAGATATTCGCTTACCTGAGCCGGTTTTTGATATTCGCTTATGATGCCGACTAAAATCGCCGGTTCTGGATTTTGTGCGCTGCGGGTTTCTGCTGTTCTGTGGTCTGTATTCATTTTCTTCTGTTTCTCATATTCAAGAACTTTGGAAATTGCTCAATTTCAAATTGGATGATTTCACTTTCTCGACTTTCGTAAATACTGTAGTACAGTATAGGTAATGTGTTATTATTATTTTATGTTTAAAATACGTTTTAATTCTGCTATTTCTTTGTCTTTGTCTTCAAGCGCCTTGTTCTTTTCTTCAATCACTTTGTCCTTTTCTTCGATTATTTTGGCAGCTTTTGCTTCGGCTTCCGCTATGCCTTCATCTCTGGCAGTAGCTATCTGACTGCGATTCTCACTTTTTATCTTCTGGGAATAATCAAAGTCTGCTCTATCGGCAGGAGAGAGACGGTTGTAATCCATTATGTCGCGTGCCTTGCGGAGTCCCGGTGCATTGAATTCGTCCTTTATCCTGTCGTTTTTTAGAAAATAAATCCACTGATCAAGCTTAGTAGTGGCTACATCATTGAAATTGTTTATTTTCAAAAAATAGTATTCCGGATACAGGTCGCCGGCTTCGATTTTTCCAAACATCTTCCGCTGCTTGTCCGACAGTTGCAATATTTCATTGTTATGAAGTCCCTTAAAGTCCGTTTTTCCGTGATATACATAATCCGTTCCATATCCAAGATCGAAATACACTACATTTATTGAATATACTTTTTTTACCTTCATGTATTCATCGCTTTCAAACATGTGTTCAACTATGGTTTTGCTGACTCCGTATAACATGCGCTGAAAGTAGTCCGTCTTCATAAAAAACTGTATTTCTATCAGGATAAGTTCTCCCGATTTATCTGTTACCAGTACATCCACACGGTTGGATTTGTCTTCCGGATGTTCCTTGTTGCTTTCACTTTCCAGGATATTGACGATTTTTATCTTTCTGCCCAGAAGTACGCTCAAAAAGCCTTCGATAACATTAAAATTACCCTTGTTACGCAGCAGGCGCTTGATTGCCCAGTCAAACGATACCAGTACTCTTTCATTATTATTTTTAGATTCCATATCTATTATGTTTTAATTTATAACGGATGCAAAAATAGAAAAAATACTTTAAACGCTAAACACCCAAAGGCAAAAGAAGCTGTTAAGTAGCGTGAGAAAAATAAAATGGTAACTTCCCCAGACAGCGCCGTGCGTTTTTTTTTGCTCGCGCCATTACCCAAACCTGACATTTTGGCACAAAAAAAGTCGATTTAGATTCTAAAAGAATCAAAATCGACTCTTTGTTTAGTCCCGGCGTTTGCAATAAAAGAACCGATGCCGGATATAAAGAATCAAATAAGATTCTGAAATTTTATAATTCCAGATCAAACGCACTGTGAGCGTTAATTGTGCTATCTTATTT